>JAOAHS010000030.1 GCA_026415135.1 Calditerrivibrio sp.
TAATACAAATAAGGAGGTGTGTATGAATAAAAAAGTTTTAACGACAGTTATTTTTTTAAGTATTGGTTCTTTAGCTTTTGCTAGTGAAGCACTTTTAAAAGAAGCAAAAAAGCATTTTGTGCCAATTCCATCCAAACCACCTGTTTTGAAAGATAATCCTTATTCTAAGGAGAAATACGAGTTGGGTAAACTACTTTATTTTGATCCCAGAATGTCAAAGAGTGGTTTGATCAGTTGTAATTCTTGTCATAACGTAGGTCTTGGTGGTGGAGATTTTCAAGAGACATCTACAGGTCATGGATGGCAAAAGGGGCCAAGAAACGCTCCTACAGTTTTAAATTCTGTTTTTAATATAGCCCAGTTTTGGGATGGAAGGGCAAAAGATCTTGCTGAACAAGCTAAAGGGCCCGTTCAAGCTGCTGTAGAGATGAATAATACTCCTGAGAGGGTTATTGCTACTATTAAAAGCATGCCAGAATATGTTGAACTCTTTAAAAAAGCATTTCCAAATCAAAAAGATCCTGTAACTTTTGATAACTTTGCAAAAGCTATAGAACTGTTTGAGGCAACCTTGATTACTCCAGATTCAAGATTTGATAAATACCTAAAAGGGGATATTAAGGCGCTTACAAAGGTGGAAAAAGAAGGTTTGAAACTCTTTATGGAAAAAGGTTGTGTCGACTGTCACAAAGGTGTAAATATGGGTGGTCATGACTATTATCCATTTGGGGTTGTTGAAAAGCCAAAGGAAACTATAATGGCTGGTGATAAGGGAAGATTTATGGTAACTAATACATCTAAAGATGAGTATGTATTTAAATCACCTTCTTTGAGAAATATTGAGTTAACTGCTCCTTATTTTCATTCCGGTAAGGTGTGGTCTTTAAAAGAGGCTATTCAAATTATGGGATCCGCTCAGCTTGGAATTTCCCTCAACAGTAATGAAGTGGATAAGATTTATGCATTTTTGAAGACTACCACAGGTAAGCAGCCTCAAATCAGCCATCCTATCTTTCCAGTGGCTAGAGAAAATACCCCTTTACCTGATCTGAAATAAAATCTTAATACATATTGGGGCAAATGATTTTGCCCCAAATATTTATGAATGTTAACAATCTATTGGTCAGAACATTAGGTATTAACAATATTATTTTGAATTAGGTTTTAAGATATAAACCGCCTTTGGTTTTTTGAAGATTTCAGATGCTTTAAGCAGGTCTTCTTTTGTAATTTGTTTTATCCCTTCAATGTATTTGTTAAAATAATCTTTACCCAATCCTAAGCTATAGAAGAAAGCATTGTACCATGCTACCTTGCTGTTTGTTTGGGCTTCGGAAAGAATTTTGCCTAATATATAGTTTTTATTTGCTAAAATATCTTCTTCGGAAATATATTTATCTATGTTTAAGTTGATCTTTTCCATGATTTCTAAGGCATCGTTGGCATTTTCATATTGTAACCCTATATATGCTACAAACCTTGAATTACATATTCTCGAAGAGTAGTAGGAACCAACAGAATAAGCATACCCCTTTTCCTTTCTGAGAATATTAAAGTATTTAGAGCTCATACCTCCGCCTAATATATCGGAAAGGAGTTTTATTGGGAGATAGTTTTTGTCTGAAGCGGAGGGGGCTGTGTATGAAAGGAATAGTTTGGCCTGCTTGATTCTGTCATATCCTTCTTCAACAAATCTATTTTCAGTTATCGCTGAGCCATTACAATCTATAGAATAACTACTATTTTTAACCGGTACTTTTGAAAATATCGCTATCAATTTTTCTAGAAATGAATCTGTGTAGTTTCCAGCAATGGATACTATGATATCGTTACCATTCATTATATTGCTGTAATATTGTTTTATGTTTTCGGGAGTCAATGAAGATACAGATTCTATTGTACCTAACATGTTTAAGCTATAAGGAAAGTTGCCATAGGTTGTTTTATTAAAACCTTCACCAGCAACTGCATTGGCATTGTCTTTAATGCTTTTTATCCTGTTTATTTGTATATTTTTTTCAATGGAAAAAACCTTAGAGTCAAATATTGGTGAAAGCAAAAACTGTTCAAACTCAGGTATGATTTCATTAGAGAATTCTGATATGATTGAGAGGTTTAGTTCACCATAATCATAGGTGACAGAAGTATTTATTATGCCACCGTAGTATTCAATTTTTTCGAGAATTGGGTTGCTCTTCAGCCAAACTGTGCTAAATAAAGTTCCAACTCCAAGAGTACTCATGTTTTCTCTAAAAATACCACCTTTAAAAAAAACAGTAACTGAAACGGTATTTGTGTAGTCTCTTTTCTCTGTTAGTAGCGTTATACCATTATTGAGCATTCTTATATCTCCTGCATAGATATTGATTGTAAAGATTGTAAGCAAAAAAACAGTTAAAAAGCATATTGTTATAACAGATCTCATTATTATACCTTTCTATTTAGTTTTCTAAATCCTTACACAATAAACTATCATAGGTATTTTTTTCCAATTTTCAATAGTATTTTATATTTTTAAACCTTGATATAGTTATTGAAATAGATGATTTTTGTTGATAATAAGTAAAAAATTATCCGTGGGCTAGTTAAGCTTTGGGAATATTATTAACAATAATAATCTTTATGTGGATAAGCCAATATATTTATGAAAAGGATTATGATCAATGGTCAAACTTATATCTTGTCTTCTCCCAACCTTGAGGTGAAAAATTCCCTTTTATAAGTTTGGAATAAGTTTTATGTCTTTTTAAAAGAGGTTTTTAAAAACTATATGTGTTCAACATTTGTCAAGTAGTGGAAGTGTCTAATTGTTTATTATTACTTTTCTGCCATTAATAGAAATTTTGTCATTTACGATGAGATTTATTGCCTTTGAGTAGATAATGTGTTCTTTTTCTAATATTCTCGCTGATAAAGACTCTACTGTATCTTCATCGAGAACTTCGACAACATCTTGTAAAATGATAGCTCCATGATCCACTTGTTCATCAACAAAGTGAACGGTACAACCGGTAAACTTAACACCATATTCTAAAGCTTGTTTTTGGGCATTTAAACCTGGAAAAGCTGGTAGTAGGGACGGATGTATATTTATTATTCTATTTGGAAAGCTATCAACGAACTTTTTAGTTATAATTCTCATATAGCCGGCAAGACATACAAGGTCTATATTCTCTTTTTTGAGTATATCGATGATTGCTGTATCGTAGGCTTCTCTGTCTTTGTAATCTTGTGGATTTAAGTACACTGCTTTTAAACCATTCTCCCTTGCAAAGATTAAACCTGGGGCATCTGGTTTATTGCTTATTACAATGGCAATCTCGGCGTTTTTGATATTACCTAATTTGATATTTTCATATATTTTTATAAAGTTGCTACCGCGTCCACTGAGCAAAATTGCTAATTTTTTCAAAAATCGACCCCTTTTATCCTGATCTTATTATTACTATTAACTTCACCTATTAAATAGGCATCTTCCCCAAGATTTTTTAAATGATTTATCATTGATTTTGCATTGTTTGGATCTGTTATGATTATGTATCCAATCCCCATATTGAATACCCTAAAGAGTTCTTTACTTTCTATTACGTTTAGAGATGTAATATAGTCATATATCATCAGGTTTGGGAATTTATCAGGGTAGATGTCTGCACCTAAACCGTTGGTGATGACCCTTGGTAGGTTATCATAAAAACCACCACCTGTGATGTGAACCATCCCTTTTATTTCAAACTTTTCTAGTAAACTTAAGATATTTTTTACGTATATCTTTGTAGGTGTTAGTAAAACTTCACCTACCGTTTGTGTTTCAAATAAAGGTTCATTGATATCTTTTTTTAGGTAATCGAAGAAAAGCTTTCTTGCTAGTGAAAAACCGTTACTATGAAGACCGGAGGAGCTTAGTCCAATGATAACATCACCATGCTTAATATTTTTACCATTTACAATATGCTGTTTGTCTACTATTCCTACACAAAATCCGGCTAAATCAAACTCCTCTTCAGCGTACATGCTGGGCATTTCTGCTGTCTCTCCACCTAAAAGGGATATAGAAGCTTCTAAACAGCCATCTGTTATCCCTTTAATGACGGATACCATTTTGTCGGAACTTAGTTTGCCTGTAGCTATATAATCCAAAAAGAAAAGTGGTCTTGCACCTGTTACTATAATGTCATTGACACACATGGCTACCAAATCTATACCTATGGTATCATATTTTTCTGCCATAAAAGCTATTTTAAGTTTTGTTCCAACACCATCCGTCGATGATACGAGCATCGGTTCTTTCATATCTTTTGCAAAAGAGATGTTATAGAAACCAGCAAAACCACCTATATTTTCTGGAACATTGTTATTTAATGTTTTGGCTACTAATGATTTTATTTTTTCAACAAATAAATTGCCCTCATCGATGTTTACACCGGCATCAAAGTAACTCAATCTATTTTTAGTCATCCCTATTTATCCATGGACTTTATTTTTTCGATTTCTGCTAATATGAGCTTTTCTGCTAATTCTGGGACAATTTCCCAAATAGCCTTTTCAAGTTGTTTTGACAAAGCCTCTTTGAGAACTGATTTTAGAAAAGTTTCATCTATAACTTCAGATATAATTTTCTTGATTACCGTTTCATCTATCGTCGGAACAACAGTTTCATTTTTAGTAAGCACTTGTTGATCAGCAAAGGAAGAAACGTTAGGTATAGAGGTCTCTTTTTCGATGGATTCTATTGTAGAAGGTTTTATATCTTCTTTTAAAGCTTCGGTTTTAAGTTCATCAGTTTCATCTAACGATGGTAGTTCAACAGGTTCTTCTTTTAGTTCATAATCGGGCTTATCCTGAGAGATAAGATCTTCAAAAATATCAAGCTTGTCTGTTTTTATTTCATCAAACTCTTTTTCTAATTCATTTAGAGTTATAAGCTCTTCTTTATTGTCATCAACTTGGAGCTTATCTGTGTCTATCTCTTCTAAATCGGAGAATATAGTATCTATTCCTTCAAGTGCTACAGCTTCATCTTCTTTTTTCTCTTCAATTTGTATTTCTTCTATCTTAGATATATCCTCAGGCTTTTCTTCAAGATCTATTGAAAGCTCTGTTTCTTCAAAAAACTGTCTCGGTGGAATTTCATCATTTATTTCATTAAAATCTATATCTTCATTAATTTGTGACATTAATTCTTCCACAGCCGCATCTTTTTCCTCAGGTAATGGTACAACAATGTCGGTATCAAGCTCTTTTGGCAATATCATTGAAAGTTTATCTTCTAATGATTGGGAATTGAATGGTTTTATTAAAAAGTCGTCACTACCATATTCCAACACTTTTCTTTCATCAAAGTTATCGAAAGCTCCTACAAGCAAAATAACTTTTGCTTTATATACATCTTTTATCTCTTTGATAAACTCTTTAACATCTATCCCCTCAAGTTTGTTGTCAAGTAGGACTACTTCTGGGTTGAAAGATTTCATTTTTTGTATTGCATCTTCATACGCGAATGCTTTTTCCACGTCAAACTTATCTGTTTCCAGGGAGAGATCGATTACCCTGTGAATAGTTATACTATCATCCACCAACATTATCCTATTTTTCATAGGCACCCTCTAAGATTTTATTTGCGTCGAGTAAGTAACATTTATTATCCTTTAGTGAACAAACTCCTTTAACATATTCTATCATAAATTTTTCGTTATTGTAAGGGGAAATTTCTTTGATTTTTTCAACAGTTAATACTTTATCAACTAAAAGGCCTATGATCTTTTCATTTTTTCCTAAAAAAATAATGTGGTTTTGGCCAGAGTGAGCATTTTTTTGGTAAAGGGTTTTGAAGTCGATGATTTTTATATCTTCCAGCTGATTTTTTATTTTTTGATAGTCCTCAACTAATAGCACATCTAATACATCAAAGCAAAAAATATAGTCATCACATTTAAAGAAGAGCTTTTCCAACGATAGTCTCCTTGATTTTTGCAACTATTTCATCTTCATCAAAAGGTTTCATTATAAAATCGTTTGCACCTAACTCAAGGGCTTTATTTTTATGCTTATCTGTGGCTCTTGATGTGACCACAAAAATAGGTGTACTACGGTCTAACATTTCGTTTCTAATATTGTTTATAAGCTCATAACCGTTCATTAAAGGCATTTCAAGGTCTGTAATTATAAGATCAAATTTTCGCTCCCTTAGCTTGTTAATTGCTGAAATGCCGTCTGTAGCCTCTTCGTAATAACATTTTATACTAGAGAGAATTTTACTTAGATATTTTCTTATACTCAATGAGTCATCCACAACCAATACACTATTAGGTGTGTAGGCTTTTTCTTTTTTGTCAGTTTTTGTTTTTTCTTTTACCACAGATATCTTATGTTGAGAAAGCCCAGTTATGAGGTGTGAAGGATCAAGTATCAATGCTATTTCACCACTGGCTGTTATAGTAGCTGCTGAGAAGTACTTTATATGCCTAATGGAATGGGGTAACGGTTTTGTAACTGTCATAACTTTGTACAATATTTCATCAACGGTAATGAGAAATTTTTTACCCCTATAATGAAGAATTATACCGGAAGCTGACTCCACAAAAGAAGGGGTATTGGTTTGTTTGATCAAATAACCTAAGTCATAGATATCTATATTTTCGCCTCTGATGTTGTACTGATAAACATTCATTTTTTCTTTTAGATTGTTTAAATTAATTGCTGTTATTGCATTTATATATAACAGAGGGATTGCAAAAAGCTGGCCATTTTCCTTAATGTACAGATATTCCCCAATTACCTCTCTAAGGGGCAATGTAATTGTTATTTTTGTTCCTTTACCACTTTCAGAGCTTAATTTTACATATCCACCAAGTTTCTCAATACTATCTTTAACTACATCAAGACCAACACCCCGGCCTGATAAATCTGAAACAGTTTCTTTTGTGGTGAAACCAGGTAAAAATAGGAATTCTATAACTTTATCAGCTCTCATATTTTCTGCTTCATATTGAGAAACAAGCCCCTTTTCAATGGCTATTTTTCTTACTTTATCTATGTCTATACCAGATCCATCATCCTCTATGTCAAATACCAATGAATTCTCATAACGCTGTGCTTTGAGGATTAGAACACCTTTTTCAGGTTTTCCTGAGAGGATCCTTTTCTCAGGTTTTTCTATACCGTGGGATATTGCATTTCTTACCAAGTGAATAAAAGATTCTTTTAAAGCATCAAAAACAGATTGATCTATGGATAGTTTTTCGCCGGAAAACATAATGGATATCTCTTTGTTTTCACTCATAGCGGCGGTTTTAGCGGCCATGATGGCAGTGTTGAAGAGTTTATCAACAGGTATCATCCTTGCTGATGTGATGTCTTTTCTAAGTTTATCTATTAGCCTATTGATACTTAAGATATCATCCTTGAAGGTTTCAAAAATGTTTTGAATAGCTTTATATGATAAGTTGATATCGTTAACTATCTCTGATAATTGTCTTGAGTACACATTAAACATATCATATCTATCTAGTTCACCTAAAGAAAAATCATCAGTGAGAGTTGAATCCTGTGGTGTGGTGTCTTTACTTATCTGTTGTTCGTAGATGTTTGTATAACTAAAATTCTGTTCTATATTGCTTACTATGCTGTTCAGTCTCTGTGTGGAGTAGTTTAGTTCCTCAAACTTTTCAATAATTTCCTTTATTTTAGCATTCTCTCTATTTTTATTGGTGACTATTTCCCCTAATATATTGACCATGTTGTCTATCTGGTTTATTTTGAGATGAATAAATTGTTCTGACTTTTCTATTTTTGATATTTTGTCAAAAACATCATCAGCTTTTTGAAGGATCTCTTTTCTATCGGTAGGGGTGACTAATATTGGCGTTGTTTTATCTTCAGAACTTTCCTTAGGTTCATGGCTTTCAGCATCTGAGAGGATTGCATTAATCCTCTCAGAAAAGGAAGTAACATCATCTTCAGTTAGATCATCATTTGTATTTTTTACAGCACTGTTGAAGTCTTCCACAAGGATGATAACCCTTGAAATTAAGGTTTTGTTTAACCTTTTAGAACCTATTCTCATAAAGTCAAAGAGATTTTCTAAATGATGAGCAATGGCGGAAATGTTTTTAAAGCCTACCATTGCGGCAGAGCCTTTGAGCGTATGGGCACTTCTAAATATCTCATCTATTATTGACCAGTTTTCAGTATCGATAGATAGAGTCTGAAGGCCATTTAATATTATCTCTAAATGTTCTTCAGACTCTATTTTGAAAAACTCTATAAGGCTTTGTTTATCTATTTTTGCCATTATTTTTCCACTTTAAATTTGTCTACAGCTTCTTTAAACATTTCTGAAAGCTGAGAAAGTGTGGCTACTATCTTGTTAGTATTCTTAACGTCTTCAACTGTCTTTTCAGATATCTCTCTAACCTCTTTTATGGTTATAGCGACGGATTTTGCTTCTTTATTCTGAAGTTCTACACCTTTTGCCATCTCAGTTACAGCCTCTGAGGATGAAATAAGCACGGAATTAATGTTTTTAATGGATTCTCCTGTTTGTTCAATGATGCTGGAACTCGCTTCTATATTAACCGTGCTTTCTTCAACCAGTTTTACAGTTTCTGCCGTTTCATTCTGGATAGATTTAATCAAGTCTGCAATCTCTTTTGTTGCTTTGTTACTCCTTTCAGCAAGCTTTCTAATCTCATCAGCTACCACTGAAAAACCATGCCCATATTCTCCTGCCCTAGCGGCTTCTATTGCTGCGTTTAAAGCAAGCATGTTAGTTTGATTAGAAATATCTGAGATAACACCTGTTATATCACCTATTGCTAACGATTTTTCACCCAAAGACTTAACTTTTTTACTCGCCATTTGGGAGTAGCGTTTTACGTTAAACATTGTATCCACAGTGGTATCGAGTAGTTCTAAGGATTTTGAAGCGTTTATAGAAGCCTCTCTTATTATTTCAACGGTTTTCTGAGCCATTTCGTTGAGTTTTATACTGAGTTCTTTAAACTTCTCTATTTTAGCATCTGCTTCTTTGAGTTCTTCTATCTGGATACTTGCACCCTTACTGGTCTGTTCTGCTGATAAAAGTAATTGTTCTGTAGCTTCTACAATTGAGCTACCGGCTTTTTTGATGTCGTTTATAAGTATCCTCATGTTTTCTGTCATCATGTTAAAGGCATCTGCTACAGATCCGAGTTCGTCTGCTGTTACTTCTGCTTCTACTGTTAAGTCACCGTCTGCTGCTTTGGAAA
This sequence comes from Calditerrivibrio sp., assembly GCA_026415135.1. NCBI lineage: Bacteria > Pseudomonadati > Deferribacterota > Deferribacteres > Deferribacterales > Calditerrivibrionaceae > Calditerrivibrio > Calditerrivibrio sp. The sequence goes on from JAOAHS010000030.1 coordinate 9,246, forward strand.
CAACATCAAGTAGACTTATGACCTGTTTTTGCATTCTATCGATATCTTCTTGGGTTTGAATGTATTGGGTAATCTTATCAAGCATTTCATTAAATCCTTTGCCCAGCTGACCAAATTCATCTTCAGATTTTACTGATGTACGGATGCTATAATCACCTTCTCTAACTTTATCCATGACAACTGCCAGTTCTTGTACAGGTGTCAGCATTCTTTTTATATACAAAATCCCAATCAAAAGGATTATCATGACGATTAGGATGGTAATTGATGTTGAATACAACCTACCTTTTTCTATAACAGAAAGGACATATTGTTTATTTTTAATCATACCCACAATCATTTCGAGCCTGTCTATCTGAAATCTACTGAATGAACCCAGGTATACGTTATTCTTATATACTATTTCACCTTCGTATATATCGATATTTTTCATTTTTACTTTAACTTGATCGTAGACCTCTTTAAGCTCTTTCTTTTCACCTATAATCGATTCATCACCGTATATAGGTGAAACAAGTAGAACACCATCTTTATCAAATAGGACCGGAAATCCTTTTGCCTCTAAATTTTCATTTTTATGGCAGGGCATACATTTGCTATGAGGTTCATGGAACTTATGTCTGGTAAACACATTGTTTATTACAGATAAGTGGTTGTGTCCGTTGACAAAAAAAGCAAAGATACCTAAGATTTTATCGTTTTGTACTATAGGTGTATAATATATAAAATAGGGGAAATCTTTGGTTAGATAAGGTTCTACATATACTTTTCCAGGTTTCAAAGTGTCTATATCGATGAAGATCTCTTGTAGATCGGGTATTTTATGTTTTAGTTTTGATGCAAGGGAGATAAACTTATAGTTCTTATCCACAATACCTATTGCATCTACTTCCTGAATCTGTTCAAGCCTTTTTCTGATCAAACGTTCACTTTCAGTATTTTTGCCTGTAGATAAATCAAGGGCAAAAACAGGGTTTGTGGACATCATTAGTAGTTTATCTTTTATTGGGGCGTCTTTGGTTTTGATAATAGAATCTTTGAAAGTTAAAAGCCTTGTGGTTAGATCATCATATATATTGAAAATCTGTTTATTTTTTGAAAAGAAATATATTATATAACCTGATGCAAAGGCTGATATAAAAATAACAACTATTGAAAAGATAATAAATTTGCTTAAAACGGTCTTTCTTGAGAAAAACTTATCCATAGCCTACTCCTTATAAGAATTTATAATATTTTCCAAATCAATTATATTACATTTGACATCCTCATAATAAATGCTGTAAGTGCATATTGAATCTTTATTTTCTATGATATCTCCTTCATCAAAGACAGAGATAATATCAATTACCTCATCAACGTATAACCCCAAAGTTTCATCTTTAAAAGATAATACAATCACAGAAGACTTTTGGGATTTCCAAACCGTTTTTATACCAAATATCATTCTTATGTCATATACTGTGATAATAATATTCCTAAGGCTCATAAGACCCAATAGAAAAATACTACCACCTGGTACAGGGTAAAATTCTTTTGGTTCACAGACTTCAACTACCAAAGGTAGATCCACAAGGAAGAATTCATTCCCTACGCGAAACCTAAGGAATTTCATAAAAGGTTTCTTTGGTTGGAAAATGGGTTCACCTTTTGATTTCTTTATGAGAATCTCTTTTATCACTTAACAAACCTTTTTATTATTTCTAAAATCTGCTCTTCTGTAACCGGTTTGACCAGATACTCATCAGCCCCTTGTTTCATCCCCCAAAACTTATCGCTATCTTGCCCCTTTGAGGTTATAAGAATTACAGGTGTGTCCTTCAGAAAGTCATCTTTTTTGATATCCCTACATATTTGAAAACCGTTTTTACCGGGCATTACCACATCTAAAAGTATACAATCAAATTTTTCTGCTTTTAATTTTTCCATAGCCTTATCGCCATTTTCTACGGTTACGACTTCGTACCCTTCGTTTATCAGTATTTTTCTAATAAATTCTCTTTCTGTAATACTATCATCAGCAATTAGGATTTTAGCCATTTGTTAACTCCTAAATGTTTATTTTTATGTAATTTGTCATTAAAAGTGCAGCTAAGAGATTTTTAACAAATCTTTTGTTGTTACCAAAAAAACTTAATATTTTGCCCACTGTATTTTCTCCGTTACACAAAGTCAATAGTCTTTTTTCAAAATCGGTAAGTAGTGTTTTGTCCTTGTTAGTATAAAGTAGGATGATGTTGTCATCAAAGAGTAATTTGTTAACATCGATCTGTTCTTCTAAGAATTTCTTATATAGTTTGTTTAGGTTATCGGTATGTATCCAAGGTTTATTTGAAAAGTTCTCATCTATATTGATACGGTTTACGTAATAGTGTCCCTCTTCTAAATTCAGCGCATTATATAGCAATTCAATAATATAACTGATAAAAGTTCTTTTTATTAGATCTTCAGAGAAACCCATTTCCTTGACTTGCTTATATAATTCTTGATAACTTTTGACCTCTAACAGGCAAACATTAAAGACATCTTGAAAAAGTTCAAAGAGATTGTTTATTCTATCATCTCCATGCCACCCGTATAAAATAACTCCATTATCAAAGTAAAAGGTATATATGTCTGTTGTGTTAAACACAACTATTTCACCGGTACCATCCCCTATTATATCCTTTAACTTTTCTAAGGATATGTTACTACCTTTTTGATCACTAATCATATATGCGGTTTCTAATCTAAGATATTTTTCTATATAATCCCTTACGAATGGGATAATGTTTTTCTCAATCTTGTTAACAATAGTTTCTATTGTGTTGGATGATTCTGGCAATAGTTTTTTCTGAGGGGCTGAATTTTCTTCAGTAAGTTCAGGGACGATTTCTTTGAAAAGTTCGTCAGTTTCATCTTTTATTGATTTAATTGTTTTATAGATTTTATCAAGAAGCTCTTCTGGTTGAAAGGGTTTGGCTATGTAATCCACTTTGCAGAATCTCTCAGTAAATTTTGAACCAACATCTTCAGCTTTACTTGTTATCAGAAGGATAGGGATGTTATCTATCCCCAGTTCTTCTCTGAGGATTTTGCAAAATTGGAATCCATTCATTTTTGGCATAACGAAGTCTAAAAGAATTATATCAGGGTTGAATTCTTTTGCAAGCTCTAATCCTTCCGAACCTGTGGTGGCTAATCTGAGTTCAAACTCCCCTTCTGAAAAGATCATTTTAAAGAGTCTGTGCATTGTTGGGCTATCATCAATAGCAAGAATTTTGTACATAATAAAACCTCCAAAATTAAACTACCAATGTCTTTTAGGTAGATAAATATCAGTAAATACTTCCATAGCAAACCTATCTGTCATTCCTGCAAGATAGTCACATACTGCAGTTTTTTTATCTTCATTTATCAACAAATATTCCTTAGGTACCATCTCCAAATGAGAATAAAAATGCTTATATAAATTATATAATACGTTACAAGCTTTGTCAAACTCTATTTGTATTTTTTTAGTTTCATAAACTTTTTCAAAGAGAAAAGATCTTGCAAAGTTTATTTCTTCCAGAGATTCATTGCTTATCGAGATAAAGTTGTAGTTGTTTTTTATTGTGGAATGGATGACATCTATGACTAACTTACTAATTCTTTTTGAATGAGTTTCCCCCAGATTTTCATAAACCCTTCTGGGAACATCCCTTTCGGTTATTAAACCGCTTCTTAAAGCATCATCCAGATCGTGGTTTATGTAAGCAATTATATCTGCAAGTCTAACGATCTGACCTTCTAATGTGGTTGAAAGTTTAGATTTGTCAAAAATTTCCCCTTTACCTTTAGAGTGTTTTAAGATACCTTCAATGACTTCTTCGGTTAAATTTAAACCTTGTCCTTCTTTCTCAAGTTTTGTGATTACTTTTACGGAATGTTCATAATGTCTGAAGGGCTTTTCTAAAATATCGCTTAGTACTTTTTCGCCAGCATGACCAAATGGTGTGTGACCTATATCATGTCCCAGTGAGATTGCTTCTGTGAGGTCTTCATTTAGCCTTAGGGCTTTTGCTATTGTTCTCGCGATCTGGGATACTTCCAGGGTGTGGGTGAGTCTTGTTCTATAGTGATCACCAGTAGGTGCTAAAAAAACCTGTGTTTTGTGTTTTAATCTTCTGAATGATTTGGAATGTATGATCCTGTCCCTATCCCGTTGATATTCGGTTCTTATGGGGCATTTATCTTCGGGTTGTTTTCTACCTCTTGTCAAAGAGGATTTGGAAGCTTTGGGATGTAGGATTTTATGCTCTAACTCTTCAAGTTCTTTGCTGATCATTATTGTGCTCTAAAAAGTTCTGAAATCTTTTTATAAACAGGTGGAGGGACAAAGCAGGAAACATCGCCGCCAAGAGATGCAATTTCTCTGATCATACTCGAACTTAGAAATATATATTTGCTGCTGGGCATCAGGAAAACTGTCTCACACTCGGCATACATTTTCCGGTTCATAAGGGCTAACTGTAGTTCAAACTCAAAATCCGAAACAGCCCTTAATCCCCTGAGGATAATATTTATATTGTTCTCCTTCATAAAATGTATGAGTAGGTTTGAAAATGGTGTTACTGTTACGTTGTTTAAATGTTTTAAAGATTCCTTTGCCATTTCTACCCGTTCATCTATGGTAAAGATAGGTCTTTTTCTTTTGTTTTCAGCTACTGCAACAATAAGTTGGGTGAACATTTTGGAGCCTCTTTCAATAATATCAAGATGCCCATTGGTCATTGGATCAAAAGTTCCTGGATAAATGGCTTTCATCAACACCTCCAAATCACTTTTATACCATATAGATATTATGTCAATAAAAAATTATTGAAAATAAAACTGTAAATCATATCTTAAAAATATGTTTAAAGGGGGTATTTATGGATATTTTGAGTGCTATTAACAGTAGAAGATCTGTTAATTACTTCGATCCAAACTATGAAATGACAGATGATGAAATAGGAAAGATTCTTGAGGTAGCTAATCTGACACCTTCATCCATGAATCTTCAACCATGGAAAGTAATTGTTGCTAAATCTCTTGAGATAAAAGGGAAGCTAAAAGAGGCATGTTTTAACCAGCAGAAAGTTGTGGAGGCTTCTTGTAATTTTATAATAGTTGCTGATCCTTATGCCCTTGAGGAAAATTTAGAGGCTGTTTTGAAGAGTTGGATAGATTTAGGTTACCTAAATAGTGAACTGGCAGAAAAGTACAGATCGATGGCTTTTGCTTTATATCAGCAGCCCGAGTCAACTGTGAGAAAGTTTTTTGCAATAAAAAATGCATCTTTTTTTGCCATGAGTGTTATGTATGCTGCCTTAGGGTATGGTTTTTCGACTCATCCAATGGATGGTTTTGACGAAAAAATGGTTAAAAGTTTGTTTAATCTACCTGAGGATATAGTAATTCCAGTTATTATTGCTTGCGGTAAATTCAAAGAAGATGCTAAACTATTGCCTCGAGCTTTTAGAAGGGATTTGTCTGAATTTGTAAAGATAGTTTAAAAGATAAAAGATAAAGGGAGGTAAAACCTCCCTTTAGTTTAGTATTTTTTAAGAACTTCTACTTTAATAGTCTTTTTACCTTCTTCTACTTTTTTATCCAATATTGCTTTTAGTTTATCCATTTTTAGCTTGCTTTCGATATGTTTTGATACTTCTTCATAAGCATAAGTTTTTGGCGGTTTTTTCTCTAAAACTTTTACAATATGATACCCAAATTGTGTTTTAAAGGGCTCGCTATATTTCCCAGGTGCAGTGGAGAAAGCAACATTTTCAAATTCTTTAACCATTATACCCCGTGGAAAATATCCAAGATCGCCACCTTTGGGGGCAGAGCCATCTTGAGAGTATTGTTTTGCAAGATCATCAAAGTTTTTGCCGGCTTTTAACTCTTTATAAATGCTATCTATTTTGGCTTTTGCATCTTTTTCAGACTGCTTTTCATCTATTTTTATCAAAATATGTGCAGCTCTTACAAGTTCTGGATCTTTAAATATATCTGGGTTTTTGGTGTAAAAGTCTTTTTTTTCGGATTCTGTCACGGTTATATCCTTTGAAATACCATTAACGTAGTTTTCTAAAATGAGATTCTTTTTAATCTTCTCCTTTACTTCTTTCTCATTTGTGCCAGCATTTTTCATGGCAGTTTCAAGCTCTTTAGGATCTTTGTACCTTTTTTTAAGGTCTTCGTAGGCGGAATTTGTTTTTTGATCTATATCCTTAGGGATTGATTTTGATGCAAATGTAAATAAGATTTCTCTTTGGATAAGATTTTTTACAATATCGTTTTTTACTTCAGCTATTTTTGGATCTTTGTGATCTATGGCTTTGGGGTCAAAGCCCTGTTTCATGACAATATCGCTAAGTATGGTGTTAACCTCTTTTTCATAGATGGTTACTTTACCTACTTTTGCTACAACAGTATCGTCTGCTAATGCTGATATTGAAAATAGCAGTGTTAAGAAGAATGTTAAAAGTTTCATAATAACTCCTAATGTTTTTCGATAATGATAAATTTACAATAAAAAAGTTCAAGAGTAAACAGAAAAATATAGTTGTAAAGTTTCTTTACATATATTGTTAAGAAATTTTATAAGCTTACTAGTTTATATTTAAGAGGAATTATGTTGATAGTTTTAATTTTTTTTTAATTTATTTATTTGACTTGGCTATGGCATAAATGATGATTATAATATAAGATAAAAATAGGAGGTAGCTATGAAAAAGTTTTCATTGTTTGGTGTCATTTTCTTGTTTCTATTTCCACTGATGGTTGTTGCCCAGGTTGGCGGTGGAAATATCCAGTTTAAAAGTAAGGCAGGCGATGTTGTCTTTAGTCATGAAAGTCACGTAAGTACAGGTGCCAAATGTGTGGATTGTCATCCAAAGCCATTTTTGACCACAGAGAAAAGGAAAAAGGTAACAATGGCCCAAATGGCTAAAGGGGAATCCTGTGGTAAGTGTCACAATGGTAAAACCGCTTTTAGCGTGAAAAGCAAGGCAGATTGTAAAACCTGCCATCAAAAGTAATTTTTAGGAGGATTAAGATGGATAAAGATATTTTGTTGATTATGCAAGATGATGTTAAAAGAGCTTCACAAAAAGATCCTGCAAAGGTTAAGTGGGGTATGCTAATCGATTTGAGGAAGTGTGTCGGTTGTCATGCCTGTACTGTTGGTTGTATGAGTGAGAACGTATTGCCTCCTGGTGTAATATATAGACCTGTGTTTGAGCTTGAAAAAGGTACATACCCCCAACTAAAGCGTGATTTTGTACCGAGGCCATGTCAGCAGTGTGATAATCCACCTTGTGTTGGAGTATGTCCCAATAAAGGTAAGGCTACCTATAAGGACAAAAATGGTATTGTAGCCATCAATTATACCCAGTGTATTGGGTGTGGTCAATGTGTCCCTGCATGTCCTTATAAAGCAAGGTATCTCGATAAAGGTGATTTTTATACAAAGGATACTCCTGCATTACAGCCTTATGAGAAGAGGAAGTTTTTTGAGTATGGTGGAGAATGGAAAAGAACAGATTTTAATCTACCTGCAGGTAATGCAAGGAAGTGCCATTTCTGTGTAAACAGAATATCCCAAGGATTGCTTCCTATCTGTGTATCAACCTGTATTGGAAGAGCTAATTATTTTGGAGACCTAAACGATCCTGAAAGTTTGATTGCTAAAAAGATCAAGGAAAGTAAAACAGTTACTATGGCAAAAGTTGGTGATGCAACACCTAGAACTGGTAACGCAGAATTTGGCGCATCAAAAACTAAGCCAGTTGTTTTATATATTTTATAAATAAGAAGGGGTGTAAAGATGAAAAAAGATGAAATTTATAGAAAAGAAACAGAATCTAATGGTATAACAAGGAGAGAGTTTGTAGGTGGCTGTGCTGCTGTAACAGCCGGTGCAATTCTTGCTTCTAATTTGGACTTTAGTTTGAAGGTCAAGGAAGCCCAGGCTCAGGCTGGTAATTATCCTTTAAATAAGCCTGAAAATCAAATATATTCAGTTTGTTTGCAGTGTAATACAGGTTGTGGTATTAAAGTAAAAATCCTTGATGGTGTTGCAGTTAAGATAGACGGTAATCCTTATAACCCATGGAACATGGTACCAAATATTAGTGCAAATACAGATCTTAAAGAAGCTGCAAAGATCGATGCAGCTATATGCCCAAGAGGTCAATCAGGTATCCAGTCTAATTATGACCCTTATAGGATTACCAAGGTTCTTAAGAGAGCAGGTAAAAGGGGTGAAAATAAATGGATCACTATCCCTTTTAGTCAAGCTATAGATGAGATTGTCAATGGTGGGAAGTTGTTTGCTCATGTTCCAGGGGAGGAAAACAGGGTTGTAGAAGGGCTAAAAGATTTATATGTTGTCAAGGATTCGGCTCTATTTAGTAGACTTGACAAAGCAATAAACGATATATTCAAAGCAAAAGATAAGAAACAAGCAGTCGAAGAATTTAAAGCTAAAAATCCCGATCTTTTGCCTTATTTAATAGATCCAGATCATCCAGATCTTGGGTTTAAGAACAACCAAGTAGTATACATGTGGGGTAGAAAAAAAGCTGGTAGAAGCCAGTTTTTCCAGCTATTCTTTAGAGACTATTTTGGTACCACTAATGCCCACGGTCATACTACAGTTTGCCAGGGTTCCCTTTATTTTGCATGTAAAGCAATAAGTGAACAATGGCAATACAATAAATGGGGTGGTGGTCAGAAGTTTTATTGGCAAGCTGATCTCTTGAATTCTAAGTTTGTTCTATTTGTTGGGGCAAATCTGTTCGAAGGTAACTACGGTCCTACGAACAGAACAGTGAGACTTACTGAAAGACTAGCAAAAGGGGAGATACAGATTGCTGTTGCAGATCCAAGATTTAATAAGCTTGCTTCTAAGGCTAAATATTATTTGCCTATCAAACCAGGAACTGACGCAGCTTTGTTTATGGCTATAATGAACTGGATGTTTGCAAATGATCGAATTGATAAAAAGTTTTTATCAGCTGCGAATAAGTTGGCAGCAGAGAAAACTGGTGAGGATACATGGACTAATGCTACCCTTTTGGTGAAGATAGATGACAAGGGTAAGCCTGGTAAATTGCTTAGGACCCATGAGATAGGACTTGGTGAGCCTGTGCAGATTAAAGATAAGGATGGGAAAGAGTATACCCTCGAGTTCTTTGTTGCCATGGACGGTAAATTGCCAGTGGGTGTAGATTTTAATAACGATTATTTAAAACAACCTGTATTTGGCGAGCTTTTTGTAGATACAACTCTTGATGACGGGAAAGGTGGCAAGATTAGAGTAAAATCTGCACTCCAGATTTTAAAGGAAGAGGTAATGTCCAAATCTATAGATGAGTGGGCGAAGATCTGCGAGTGTCCAAAAGAGACTATTATAGCTGTGGCTAAAGAATTAGCTGATGCAGGCAAAAAGGGTGCAGTAGATGTTCATAGGGGTGTTTCCCAGCATACAAATGGATTCTATAACGTTGTGGCTGCAATGTCTGTCAATATGCTTTTGGGTAATTTTGATGCAGCCGGTGGTTCTATTGTGCCTGCTACTTATTCCATTGGTGATCCTACAAGGGATCTAAAAGGTAAGGTGACACCCACAGGTATCAGTAGTATTAGGCATGATGTAAAATATGAAGAAACAACCCTTTTCTCTGGGTATCCAGCAAAAAGAAATTGGTGGCCTCTTGCTTCGGATATCTACGAAGAGATTATCCCTTCTATAGGGGATAAATATCCTTATCCTGTAAAGGCTCTGTTTATGTACATGGGTGCTCCAACCTATGCACTTCCAGCAGGGCAGACAAATATAGATATACTTGTTAATACTGATGTACTTCCACTTTTTGTGGCTTCAGATATAATTATTGGTTCAACTTCAATGTATGCTGACTATATCTTCCCAGATCTTACCTATCTTGAAAGGTGGGAGTTCCATGGTTCTCATCCTAATATGGCTTCAAGGGTTCAACCAATAAGACAACCAGTTGTGGCATCACCAAATGAAGTGGTCAAGGTTTTTGGTGAGGAGCAGCCAATTAGTTTTGAGACTGTTTTATTGGCTTTTGCTGAGAAGTTAGGGATGAAAGGGTTTGGTAAAAATGCATTTGGTGAAGGTAAAGATTTTACAAGACCAGATGACCTTTATATTAGGTTTGTAGTAAATCTCGCAAAAGCTTCACCAGTTACACCTGATGCTTCTGATGAGGAGATCAAGATATTTTTAGAGGCTAGGAAGCATCTGCCCAAAAATGTATTCGATCCAGAAAGATGGCAGAAGATAGCTGGGGCTGACTGGAGGAAGGTTGTTTATCTTCTGAATAGAGGTGGTAAGTTCCAGGAGTATGCAGATGTGCAAAAGGCTATTAATAATGGTAAAGTACCTAACCCATGGAAAAAGTCTATAAATCTGTATCAGGAGAAGACTGCAGGTACAAAGGACTCATTCACTGGTAAATCTAACCCAGGCTACGCAAAATACATACCTGTTGCTATAACCACAGGTAAGAGTCTCGAAGAGGCTGGATTAACTCAAGGGTATGATCTCCATTTGATTACCCAGAGGGATATAACCCAGACAAAATCCAGAACCGTTACTAACTATTGGTTGCTCTCTGTGTATCCAGAAAACTCAATCGTTATAAATCCGTTAGATGCAAAAAAATATGGTTTAAAGCAAGGTGATAAGGTACAGGTAATGTCTGCGACTAACAAAGAAGGTGTTTGGGATCTCAAGCATGGTAATAAGAAACCTATGATAGGCAAAGTTTTCATCTCTGAAACAATTAGACCGGGTGTAATCACCTTTACTTTGGGTCACGGTCACTTTGCTACGGGAGCTTCTGATCAGATAATAGATGGAGTCAAGATAAAAGGTGATCCAAGAAGAGCAGCAGGTATTCATGCAAATGCGGCTATGCTTATAGACCCATATTTGAAAAATACATGCCTACTTGATCCTGTTGGTGGTAGTGCTGTGTTCTATGATACCAAGGTTACACTTAAAAAGGTTTAATATGGTTGGTCAACGGGTAATATACCCGTTGACTTTTTCTATTACTAAAAAGAAGCGATATATGATGAAAATCATAGCTGCTTTTATTTTGTTCTTTTCTTGTATAAATGTATATGCTTCGCAACATATTATAAAAATAGGTGTATCTTCGATAGTTTCTGCTGAGACCAATATAAAGATGTATGATGGTCTGGCTGAATATGTTGCAAAGCGGTTAAATGTTCCTACTGAGATAGTTTATAGGAAAAGTTATAAGGAGATGAATGATCTGATCTCCAATGGTGATGTTGATCTTTCATTTATCTGCACAGGGGCATACATCAATTTAAACAATATTGAGGTATTGGCTGTGCCTCAGGTGGAAGGTAAAATATATTATAAGTCTTTGTTAATAGTAAACAAAAAAGCCAACATTAACAGCTTGAGTGACCTTAAAAACAAAGTTTTTGCATTTACCGACACTCTTTCGAATACAGGTTACCTATATCCCGTGTATTATTTTATCACAAATAATATTTTAAATAGAGATTATTTTAAAAAGGTGTATTATACAAATAGCCATGATAAATCGATATACCTTGTTAATAAAGGTGTGGTAGATGCTGCTGCTGTGGATAATATGATTTATGACTATATTAAGAAGAATAATCCTGCAAATGTAGAAAATATAAATATCCTGCATGTTTCTAAGGAATTTCCAAATCCACCTGTAGTTGTCACAAACACCATATATCGTAACAAACTCGAAGAGATTCTTTTGAATATGCATAACGATCCTGAAGGTAGAAAGATTTTGAGTAATCTACATATAGATAAGTTTGTAAAAATAAACAAGGAGGAGTATAATACGGTTAAAAATATAAAAGTACTTGTGGATAAGCATTTAAAAGATGCTCCTAACAAAATCTTTTAAAAAGCGTATTGTCATTTTTGTAAATTTTTTTGTATTTGTTATTTTCGTCATAGGTATATTTGTAGCTTTGAATCTCAATAGGAAACTGATTGATGATGAGCTACATAATCTGACATACCTTAATTACAAAACAATCGAAAAGACCATAGCTGAATCGATATTGTACGATGACATCTACAATGTATTCTCTACCATAGAAGGCTTAACTAAAAACAGTTTAATATTTTCTAATATTATTGTTTTGGACAAAAATGGTGAGTATATTGCAGATGGAAACGTTTCAAAAAAGGTACCTAATATTAGTGAAAAAGGGTTACACAAAATTTACGATATCAAATTAAATGAGTCTAAAATAGGTAGCATCATTTTTGAGTTGAGTAAAGATTATATTGATAATAAGATGAAAAGATCGTTTGTTGTATTGATTGGTTTTCATGTAGTGGCTTATTTATTGGTTTCTTTTATGTTGATTAAATCTATAAATTATCTTATGACACCTTTAACTGATCTTACAAATAAGTTAGAATCCGCTGATGATATCTCTAATTTGAGAAACAGTCTATCCATTAACCCTAAGGATCCTAAGGAGATATATAAGTTGAAGGAGATCCTTTTAAATCTTACTCTCAATCTAACAAAACAGATAGAAAAAAATATAGAACAGGAGAAAGAGATTTTAAAGAGGGATAAGATACTCTCTATAGGTATGATGGCTGCAGGACTGGCACATCATCTTAAAAATCCTATCATGACGATTAAGTTATTGATGAATCCTCTAAAGGATGAGATAAGATCCCAAGATGCCAAGAATGATATAGAAGTGATCAATGCCGAGCTAAATAGAATGTTAAATCTTATAAACGATTTTATGTGTCTTTCTAAAGATCTTAGAATTGATAAAGGATTTTTTTTACTGTCAAGTTTTTTCGAAGCACTCCACAAGAGAATCTTGGGGCTTAAGATGATCAAATTTGATTTTGTTTATGAGGATATTTACATATATTCTAATATGGAAAAATTGATTATGATTTTTGAAAACCTCATATCAAACTCAATCAATGCAAATGCTAAGTGTGTGTATGTAAAAGTCTTAAATAAAAATGATAAGGTTATATTTGAGTATTCGGATGACGGATCAGGTGTACCAGATAATATAAAAGATAAGATCTTTATACCTTTTTTTACCACAAGAAAAGATGGGACTGGCTTGGGCTTAGCTTATGTGGAAAATCTTGTTCACTCTCTGGGAGGAGATATCTATTTAGATAAAAATTATGGAAATGGTGCTAAATTTGTGTTAGAATTTAAAAATGAAGAAAAGAGTTTTGATAGTAGATGATGACAAGTCACTCTGTTATAGTTTAAAAAGGGTTTTGTCCTCTGAGTATGAGATTTTTGTAGCTAATAACTCACTTGAAGCAGAAGATCTACTTAACAATAATCGTATAGACCTTGTTCTGATTGATTATAGGCTTGGAGATGAGGATGGACTTGACGTTTTGGAAAGGTTCAAAAGAGCTTTTCCTGGGGTACCCTATGTCGTGATGACCGCTTTCGGTACAAATAATACCCTAATCGAAGCCATTAAAAGGGGTGCTGAGGATTTTGTATTCAAACCTATAGAGATAGATGACCTTAAACAACTTATTTCAAAACATGTTTCAAGGGATACATTTAAATGTGAAGGTAATTTTGCTAGAATACCTGATGACTTACCGGAGGAACATTTTGTGGGTTGTTCGACTCCGATTAAGAATGTTTTAAAAATGGTAGCAAATGTTGCCATTACAGATTCTCCGGTGCTTATAACTGGAGAAAGTGGTACTGGTAAGGAACTAATAGCAAATCTTATTCAATCCAATAGCAATAGATCTAAAAAGCCTTATGTGGTTTTAAACTGTGCAGCGATACCTTTTGAGTTGCTTGAGAGTGAGCTTTTTGGCTATGAAAAAGGTGCTTTTAGTGGTGCTTTTAAGTCAAAACCTGGTAAATTTGAATTGGCTGATGGGGGTACCATCTTTTTAGATGAAATAGGAGAACTACCTTTTAAATTGCAATCAAAACTTTTGAGATTTATTCAGAATGGAGTAGTGGAAAAGTTGGGGGCAACAAGTTTTAAAAAAGTAGATGTAAGGATTATTGCAGCTACAAACAGGGATTTGAAACAACTTGTGGATGAAGGTAAGTTTAGATTAGATCTTTTTTATAGGCTAAATGTCTTTAATATACATATACCCCCTTTAAGGGAACGAAAAGAGGATATCAGCTTGCTGACCTATTTTTATGTTAAGCGATATGCAAGGGAGCTATCTAAGGATATTAGATGTATTGCTAATGATGTTTTGAAAGCTTTTGAGGAGTATAGATGGCCCGGTAATGTGAGGGAATTGCAGAATGTTATAAGAAAAGCTGTTGTCCTATCTAAAAACCACTGCATAACAGAAGCTGATTTATATTTCTTAAAGGATATTTCAAAGGTAGAGGAATATTCCTCTGAGGAGCTTGTAAAATGGATCTTTAATCAATTTCCTCAAAATACCTTATCTGCATTCACGGAATACATAGAGAAATTACTCATAGAAGAGGGGTTAAAGATACATAAAGGGAATAGGACAAAAGTTGCAGAACATTTAGGTATATCCAGAGTAACTCTTAATGATAAGATAAACAGATATAAAATAGGCTAAATTGCAATTAAAAAAGCCCTCTTTTCGAGGGCAAAATTGAAAGGAGGTTTATTACTTTGGATATGTATTATTAAAATAGTATATCATATTTGTCAAGTATTAAATTTGTAAATTTTGTTAAAGTTGTAAAGGGATTGTAATGCTCACATCTGGTTTTACTAAATCAAGATGGAGCTCATAATTGTTCACTTGAGTATAAAAACATTGCAACATAAGCCTGATATTTTCAGCTTTACCATAAAGTTTATCACCAACTATCGGAAAACCTAAATATGAAGTGGCTGCTCTAATTTGGTGGCGATGGGCATAATTGATCTCCACTTCTATTAAAGTATAGTTTTTTATATGATCCACTGGTTTGATGATCAATACATTGTCCCCTTTTTCGTCTAAAATAGAAACTTTTCTCTTTTTCGAGGCATCAATCTTTTTGTCAAAAATTATTTCATTGTTTAGATACCCGTTTACCCATGCTCTGTATCTTTTAAACGTCTGTTCTATTCTTATTTTTTTATTAACGGCAGCTAAGATTCCATCGGTTTCGTAATCCAATCTACTGATAAGTTTGTAATCATAAGACTCATAAACAACGATATCTGATATACAGAGATCATCTTCTGGGGTATGTCTTTCTGTATGCATAAAAGGTGGTTTATAAAGGAAGAGGATTTCTGGGGACCTATAGAGGATATAATCCATTGGATTGTAATGATATGTTTTATTTTCTAAGATTATTTTAAAGTCCTGATGTTCTTCTACTGGTATATCCCTTGAGATCTTTATTGCTCCTGAATAGACCAAGCCTTTCCTAATATATTTTTTGGAAAGTCTCTTTGATATATTGTATTTTTTGGATAAAAAGTCAGAGAGTCTCAATGTTTGAAAACTGTTGTGCCAATGATAGATATGTTTCTGTTGGGGTTTTTTTGTGGATGAAGTTATCAGGTATATTGATATTCTTTGATTGTATCAGAACATGAAAATTCGTTCCAAAGCCACCTTCAGGAATAATCAGTGATTTTATGGAAACCCTTTCGAGATCTGTTTGTGCTTTTGAGATAAACTCAAGAATACCAGCTTGGACAAGGTATAGCGATTGGGGAAGAAGGTTTACAAAGGTAAGGCCAGAATCTTGTCCATACTTAGTTAGAGCAGAAAAGTCTACAAAGGCTGTTATATCCTGCTCGCCTATGCGATCAAAGAAGTCGTTATTTTGTGTATGCTTGAAATAACAGGTAACCGTACCATCCATTCTAAATGGAGCATAGAGTTTATCAGAAGTCCATCCATAGTCTATTGTGATGATAAAACCTTTTTTTAGTTTGCTCGCTAAGGAGCTAATCCATTCTGTTGATTGTAGGTTGATATCTGCTATCTGCTTATCTATTAATTTTATATTTAGCTTTTTCATATATTCATCAAGTTTTGGTGTAGAAAAAGTATCTGGGTAGAATTGAAATCTATCACCGTCGAAGATTACAAAGATCTCTTTTGTTTGGTCATTTATCCTAATGATTCTGTGAACCGGGAAGGCGTCTACGAGCTCATTGGAGAAAAAAATACCGTTAAAATTATTGAAATTGTCAAAAGTTTCCCAAGAAACTTTGTTTATATGTTTTTGTAATGTTTGTTTTTGAGTTGAAATCAAGTAGTCACTTTTTTCAATTATTGTGTACTTTATTTCTCTGTAAAAAGTTGGGTTTATTTCTTGGTAATAGTTTAGAATATCGTTTGCAAGCATTCCTGATCCAGCGCCCATTTCGCATATATGGCAAGAGAGGTTAAACTGCTCTATCATGTTGCAAAAGCTCTTAGCTAAACAGAAGCCAAATTTTTCTGATGCGTTCACTGACGTATAGAAACTACCTGTAACCCCAAAAGGGTTTTCTTTTTGATAGTAACCGAGTTTAGGATAATAAAGGGCATAATCCATAAATTCGGCAAAGGTTATTTTACCGGATTGTTGTATTCTTTCTATAATAATATTTTTTAGTTGATCACTCATTGTTATTTAACGTTAAAATAAACTGTTATTTCAGCGGTGTCAACATCTTTATAGGGTACCGACTCGAATCTTAAGCCACTTACAAATTTTACTGCAAGCTTTTCTATCTCTGGATTACTCCTCGTTAGCAGTATAATGGAATAGGGGATACCTTTTGCATCTATGCTGAACCTTAACCTTATTTTTGTGTTGGACTCTAAGGAGAATGTGGGTTTTTCTGGTATATGTATAATTTTTCTTTCTGATTTGTAATTACTCGTAATTTCAAAAAAGTCGCTTTTACCAGTGGTTACAATCTGTTTTTCACCAGTTCCTTCAGATTTTAGTTGTTTTAACTTTGCTTCTGAAGATGTTATCTCCTTAGAAACACTTTGGTCCAATCTGTTCTTTCCGGCGATAACGATGTTATTGTTTTGATTTTGAGCTTCGTTTAAAGGTATTTTTTCAAGGACGCTTACGATGGGAAGATCCACTTGGGATTTGATTATATTTGATACCGAAGCTGCTTTGTTTTGTTGTTTTATGTTTTTTACAAAGTTTTTATCGATGTTTGTGGTTGAGCTTAGTTCAGTGGTGGCAATCTTAGGGGGTACTTTTATGAGTTGTACATCTATGATCTCCTTTTGTTTTAGTTTTATGGAAAAATCTATATCAGGAATATACAATAGTATTGTGAAATGAAGTAGCAAAGATACGATTATGTATACCGAAGTCCTACCGAGTTGCTTCATTCATTTGCCTCTGCAGCTATTGCAAGCCTATTAAAGCCCACCTTTTTACTCTCATCCATGATGTAGACAACATCTCCATGAAGAGCATCTTTGTCTGCCTGAATCATGACGCTAGCATTGGGGTTTTGAGTGAAGAGTTCTTTTAGTTTTACAGGTACGAGACCTGGATCAACCCTCTGATTATTAATGGAAAATTCTCTATTTTTGGTGATCGTAATCGAGACCACTTTGCTATCTGTTATGGCTTCACCTTTTGCTTTGGGTAGATTTATTTCGAGGTTATTTATGTTATATGTGGTAAAGGTTGCAGATACCATGAGAAAGAGCACGATTAAAAAAATGATATCAGTAACAGATGTTGTGGGGATCTCTATACCACTTCTGTTTTTTTCCTTTTTGAATCTCATTTTTTACCTTCCTTGAATATGAGGTTCATAATTTGAGAGGTGGCTTTTTCCATTTCGAGGGTGATTTTTTCTGCCCTGTGTCGAATAATGTGGTAAAAAATGACTGTAGGTACAGCAACAACAAGACCAGCTGCCGTAGTAAGCAGTGCCACTGCTATCCCGCCAGAAAGGGCTTGAATATTTGCATTTCCTTGGTTTGCCATTACCATAAAAGTCTGGATCATACCCAAAACTGTCCCAAGAAAACCTAAAAGTGGAGCAAGACTTGCAATTGTTTGGAGTGTAGGGAGAAATCTTTCAAGCTTTTGAACTTCAAAACTCCCTGTCTCTTCTACAAATTCGGTTAACCTTGATACAGGTAGATCTATATTGTTTAAAATATCTTTTGCGATTCGTGAAATGGATGAATCATTTGCCTCACACAACTGGATTGCGCCTTCGAAATCTTTTTTGGCTAAAAAGAGTGATAGTTTATCTAAAAAAACCTTTGGAACAAAGTTGGAAGTTCTTAGTATAAAGATCCTCTCTAAAAAAACTGCAAGGGAGATTACGGAAAGTAATATGATGGGATACATCATCACCCCACCTTTCTGGATTATTTCAAACATCATTTTCCTCCTTTATCTAAATTTTTTATTATTTCTTCGATCTTTTTTGCTGACTCTTCTTCATTGTTTTTCTTGTAAATTTGTAGAGCAAGCTGTAAGGACTTGAATGTAAAGGGGGATTTTGGAAAGAGATAGTAGCATCGCATTGCATAGTTTAAAGAACCCTTGAAGTCGTTTTTTATGTAAAGTAAAACACTTTTGTAGTAATAGCCAGCAGGTACAAACTCTTCACCCTTTGATGAGATCAACTGATCAATGTAACTTTCATATTTAGGGAAATCCTTACTTATCTCCAGTAAACCTAACATACGAACAATACTTTTGTAGTATAAAAGCATATCTTTTTGCTTTATGTCATCCAATAAGCTGGCTATTTTTTGTGGATCATCGGATAGTGTTACAATTTCTCTAAGGGATACCTCTTTAAAGCGTTGACTTTTATTTGCGAGGTTTTCAAATAGTTCTATGGCTGAGTTTTTGTTGATCTTTTTACTACAAATAGCTTTTATATAGATTGCTTCATCATCTTTTGTATTGTACTCGAGGATTCTATTGACATCCTTAAGACATTCGTCAAACAAACCCAGCGATTCGTATGTATAGCCCCTTAATATATAGGCGTCTCTTAAATAGTTTGAAGCAGGAAATGATTTTATAAAACTGTTTAGTTTTTCCAATGCCAATTTGTTATCACCACTTTCTTTTATGTATTTAATCATGGAAATAACCAAATAGTCTTTGTTGTCAAATTTCATTGAAAGTATTTTTGTTAGAGTCTGATTTATCATTGCTAAATCTTTTCTTTGTTGAGCGATAGAGAAAATGGCTAAGGAAGACTCATAAATATAGTTTCTTTTATCAATAAGATTAAAATATCTTTTTAAAGATTCGTCGTAGTTACCTAATGAGAAGTAGGAATTTGCAAGCATGAGTTCTTGTTCTGCTGTGATCTTTTCTTTGCTTTTTAGGATGTTTACAACCTCTTGATAGTGATTGCCAAGGTAGAGATAGATAACAGCGTTATTAGTAAACTCTCTGTCGTAATTATATTTTTTGTATACATCCATACCTTTTGTTATATCTCCAATTTTGAATAAACTCAGCATTTTTAGTAAATCTGATTCTCTTGATGGATTTGTTAGTTTATCGAGATATTGTAAAGTCCCTTCATAGTTTTTGAGATTAAAAAGGGATGAGGCTGCAATCAGAAACCCTCTATCTGTGAAAATATGGGACGCAATATTCGAAGCTTGTTTATAATCACCTTTATTAAAAAAGATTTCTGCTTTAAGCTCATTACAATAAATTGTATCACACCTATCAAGAGCTTTTAGGGAATCGTCAAATCTTTTGTCAAGAAAAAGGAATTGAGCTATCATGTATTTTGAGAGCATTATTTTATCTGGATCTTTACCAAGCTCTAAATATTTATAAAAGAACTGCTCTGCAAGCCCTAAATCGGTATAATAGTAACAGATAGCTTGGTAGAATATGCTATTTTGTATAAGTTCGGTATAAAAACTTATTTTAGATAAATAGGTTGAGGCTTCTTCGTAGTTTTTTACATGTATTAATGCTAAACCTAAATAGAAGTTTGTATAATCGTAGTATACAGGCTTTTCAAACTTTATAGTTTTAAGTAACTCCATGTCTATATTGGGGAAATACTTGTTTAGATAATAGAGCAGTAAAAATAGCTTATTGTTATCTAAAGAAACACTGTTTAAATTTTCTTTAAGGTAAGAGATGTCATTTTCTACAATGGCAAGTTTTAAGGAGTAGAATTTTTTTGTTTCGGATTGTTCAATTTTCTGGATCATGGATTTTGCTTTTTTGATGTCCCCTTTTTCTATATTAGCATCTGCAATATACCCAGCTACATCTTTGTACAACTCAGGGTCGTAATGGGCTATCGAGGATAGATCACCTTTGGTGTATAATGCTGCTATTTTATAGGTGAGTAGGTAGCGATTTTTATCAACAAGGGTCATGTTATTGTCGGTTAAGGATATGACACTATCAAAAAGATCTTTTTTATAATAAGCATCAAGACAGCTATTTAGCGAATACTCTGTAAAATGCTTTAATTTATCACAGATATTTATTTTTCTATCGTTAGCTTGAATTTTGTTTAGATATTCAAATAACCTGTCTTGGGCAAAATAGCTTATGTTATCATTCCTTTTACCTGCAATCTCTTCTAAAACGTATGAGCCATTATCAAGGCTCCCGGTTTCCATAAGGGAGTAACCGTAGAAAAACTTTATCTCATTTTCAAAATCTCCACCTGATAGCTTTTTACTGTATTTTTCATAACCATCAATGACCTTGAGGTAGTCTTTTTGATAGAATTTCTTAGCTAAATAGTTTCTGTAAGCTTTATTACCTATGAATATGGATGCTATAGCTGTTCTTACTGCTCCTCCGAACATAAAGTTGGGTTCTTCTATCTGATAATCTTTTTTATCAAGGTGTTGTTGTTCTATTTTAAGCTTTTCCAAATATATATCTACTGAGCTTTTTGTTTTAAACTCAATGTTAATGTCTGCTATGACAGGTTTTACCGTGATTGTCCCTATCTCTTTTCCTATGAAAGCAAACTCGGGTAGCTTAACTCTAGCGTAGGAACAAAAATAGCTAAGTAAAAGAAGTGTGAAAACGAGTGCTAACTTTTTCATTTTGTCTGGGTTTGATCAGGGGAACTTGGGTTATTCTGAGAACATCCTTCACAGCCATAAAAGTTTAAAACGAAGAAGGATAAAATTAAAGTTATAATAAGCTTTTTCATTTCATCACCTCAGCATTTTTTAATTTATTGAAAACTTCATAGTCTGTAAGATCATATTTAATAGGAGTAACACTAACGTAGCCCTGAGATACCCAGTAATCGTCACAATCTTCACCATATTCCGTAGTTACTCTTTCTCCAGTTAACCAAAAATATGTGTTCCCTCTTGGGTCTACCCTTTTTTCGAAGGTATCTAAGTATTTACTTTTGCCTTGAACTGTGTACCTCCAGCCTTTTATTTCATTCTTTTTCAGCGGCGGTACATTGATGTTAAAAACTGTATTAGTAGAGATTTTCATTTTGGTAAAAAGTTCAGCAAAAAATCTTGTATATTCTGCAGCTACAGAGAAATCATCAAAAACTATAGAAGCAAGACTTATTGCAAATGACTTTACCCCTTGTAGAGCAGCTTCTGTGGCTGCAGAAACTGTACCTGAATATATAACATTGGACGCCAAGTTTGCTCCATGATTTATACCCGATACAACTATGTCAGGTTTTGTTGTCAAAATGTCACTGAATGCGAGTTTTACGCAGTCTGCTGGTGTACCTTGTATGCCATAACCAAAAAATTTATCCTTTCTTGTAACTTCATATATTCTTAGGGGGTTGGAGATTGTAATTGCATGTCCTACTGCACTCTGTTCCATAATAGGAGCTACTACCACAACTTCTCCTATTTTACTTAATTCGGTATAGGCAGAGTATATCCCTTTGGAATATATACCGTCGTCGTTGGTCAAAAGTATTTTCATATATCACCTAAAACATTTTCTGAAAGATAATACTATTAAACAAACATGTCAATAAGCAACAATGATCAATGTAGTTAAATTGATGTTGGGAGATCGTGGGATATTTTGATATAATTTATGTATGGTATTTAATAAGATAAAAGCTGAAGCTTTTAATTACAAGATTGAGCTTTTATTTTGTATAGAGCTTCTTTTATCTTTTTTACCCATACAGGTCTTTTTTAAATTCTGTCTTATGATAACCTTCTTTTTGTTATTATTAAAAATGTGGTTGAGATGGCTTTTTGCAATCTTTTTTGTGATCTTCTTTTTATTGGTTAACTATTCTGTTTTTATTGTGGATAAAGATATAAGGAGCAGAGAAAAAATTACTTTTTATACAGTATCCGGTACAGTCAAAGGGGATTATCTTGAAGTGGGGGATGTGGTTGTTGGGATCTTTGAGTGCAAAAAAGAAAGCTTTTTTGAAGAGTGTACTCTTAAGAGGGAATTCTTTAAAATGAGGGTACCATTTTATTCTTACCTAATGAAGTTTCGAAACGAAAGGGTAAATCAACTATATTATGGATCAGGTAAAAAGGTGACATTGATTCAGGCTATGTTTTATGGGGATAGAAGCTTTCTTTCAAATGAAGTTAAAGAAAA
>JAOAHS010000031.1 GCA_026415135.1 Calditerrivibrio sp.
ATACTATATACATTTGGTAGTTACAATTCCATAATTATTTGTAGTCAAAATATTAGAATTATTACCATCCCAATACCAAGCATTTATTACAATAGACCAAGAAGTCCCTAAATCATTTGCATATACTGAGATACCAGTAATAGGATATCCTCCAGTATCAATAGTTGTAGGTGTTACGAATAAAAAAGGAGATTTTCCACCTCCACAAATAGGTTTTGCAACAGTATCTCCATGTTTTACTACAGATTGTTGATATACTAGACCTTTTTTAACATTGATAATATTTGCTCCATCAAGAATGCGACCAAAAGTAATATTACCTCCTCCTTGATAGTTACCACCACTTAAATATAAATCATAATCATTAATTCCTAACCTTCTTACTTCCTTAATTAAGTCTGAATCATTAGTAGTAAACGTGTACCAATGAGTATTGGATCCATCAAATGCAGCTATTCTAGTTCGCTATTAAATAAACTCAATCTACCAGTTAAATTAACAGCTGTTCAATCTAAGAGGAATTCAGTATTGTTAACTAACATAATTCTACCACTATAGTCTTCATTTAGTCGACGAAAATCTATATACAGGTGGTTTACCAGCAAGGAGTGAGGTGCTAAACTATAGTGGTAGGATAGATATGGTATTGGAGATGAGGGATAAGATATATATTTTTAAGTTTAAGTCTAATCAGAGTTTAGAGGTTGCTATAAACCAGATCAAAGAAAGAGACTATCACAGACAGTATCTTCATAATAGGAAGCAAATATATCTTGTGGGAATATGTTTTAGCACTGAGAAAAAAATATAAAAAGTTATAATTTTACTTCTATCTAACTTTATATACTTTTCCACATTTTTACGTCAAACCTACCCCCTTTAAAAAGTTATTGAAAAAAAATTCCATTTCATATAAGTTAAGTTGAATTTAAATAAGTTTAAGGAGCAGCTATGCAGGAGAAAAAGATCCCCTTTACAAAGGAGCAAATCGAAAAGATTATCGAACAATACCCTACCCCATTTCATATATACGACGAAAAAGGGATAAGGGAAAACGCCCGTAGACTAACTAAGGCTTTCGCATGGAACAAAGGCTTTAAGGAATATTTTGCTGTAAAAGCCTGTCCAAACCCCTACATTATGAAGGTACTCAAGGAAGAAGGTTTTGGCTCTGATTGCAGTTCATTACCGGAACTGGTTTTATCAGAAAAAGTGGGTATTGTTGGCGAAAATATTATGTTTACTTCAAACGAAACACCTGCCCACGAATATAAAAAAGCCTATGAGCTTGGAGCAATTATAAATCTGGATGACATTACCCATATCAGCTATCTTGAAAATACTTTGGGTAGGTTACCAGAGCTTTTGAGCTTTAGATACAATCCTGGCCCATTGAGAGAGGGGAATGCAATTATAGGTAAACCAGAAGAAGCAAAATACGGCTTTACCAAGGAACAGCTTTTCGAAGGCTATAAAATAATAAAAGACAAAGGGGTTAAGAGATTTGGTCTACATACGATGGTAGCTTCAAATGAACTCAATCCAGATTATTTCATAGAAACAGCAAGAATGCTATTGGAGCTTGTCATAGAGATCAACAAAGAACTGGGCATAATGTTCGAATTTATAAATATAGGTGGTGGTATTGGTATACCCTACAAGCCAGGCCAAAAAGCTGTCGATCTCGAATACGTCTCACAAGGTATAAAAAACCTTTTTGACAGCATGCTCTGCGGTTCTGGCATGGAAGAGCTTAAGCTCTATATGGAAAACGGTAGAATGATAACTGGCCCTTATGGTTTTTTGGTTACAAGAGCAATCCACAGAAAAGATATCTATAAACAGTATATCGGTGTTGATGCATGCATGGCAAACCTGATGAGG
Organism: Calditerrivibrio sp.; assembly: GCA_026415135.1. Classification (NCBI taxonomy): domain Bacteria; kingdom Pseudomonadati; phylum Deferribacterota; class Deferribacteres; order Deferribacterales; family Calditerrivibrionaceae; genus Calditerrivibrio; species Calditerrivibrio sp. Next base: position 1,885 of record JAOAHS010000031.1, read on the forward strand.
CCCGGCATGTATGGAGCATATCATCACATAACCGTTATGGGCAAAGAAAACAAAAAGCCCACAAAAGTTTATGACGTAGTGGGATCCCTTTGCGAAAACAATGACAAATTTGCCATAGATAGAGAACTCCCAGAGATCGAAATTGGCGATATTTTAGTCATCCATGATACTGGTGCCCACGGGTATGCAATGGGTTTTAATTACAATGGAAAACTCCGCTCCGCTGAGCTACTTTTAAAAGAAGATGGTTCTGTTGAATTGATCAGGAGAGCCGAAACCATTGATGATTATTTTGCGACTTTAGACTTTTCTAGATTATAAAAGGTTTGGTGGGATAATATCCCACTATTTTTTTATGAGAGATTTTAGTATAGCAATCCTTGCTGGTGGGCAGTCCAGACGATTCGGTAGTGACAAATCCTTTGCTAAGATTGGAGAAAAGTGTTTTTTTCAGATTTGCTATGAAAAAGCTTTAAACATCACAGATGATATTATGATCATAGCAAAAGACCTTTCCAAATACCCAGACCTTAAAAACCTCCGTAAAATAAAAGACTCACTTACTATCCAGACTCCATTAGTGGGGATACTTACAGCATGCCAACATGCTTTTTGTCAAACACTTTTTGTATGGTCTGTAGACTCACCTTTTATGGATGAAAATATTATAAAAAACATCTGCTATTCGATAGGTTCACATGACGCTGCTATCCCAGTAATCTATCAAAAGATCCATCCTTTACTTGCATGTTACAATAAAAGAATTAATGGTATTTTGGAAAATTTTTTATCAAAAGGCAACCTAAAAGTCCTTGATTTTCTTAAATCCATAGATGTATTCTACCTTAATGAAGAGATGTTATTACCCAAAGAAAACCTACGCACGATATTTGCAAATGTAAACACCAAAGAAGACCTTAATCTAACGATATCACAAGAACATTTCGAAAAAAACAACAGTTAAAAAGGGACCTCTAAAAAAATAGAAAATGGCGGATCAGGGATTCGAACCCCGGACACTGCGGATATGAGCCGCATGCTCTAACCACCTGAGCTAATCCGCCTTTATGAAAACGGTAAACACCGTATTTATCTTTGGTTGCGGGGGCAGGATTTGAACCTACGACCTTCGGGTTATGAGCCCGACGAGCTACCAAACTGCTCTACCCCGCGTCAGGGAATATTGCTTATACTCATAAAATAGTATTTTGTCAACATTTTTTTAATAAAATCATACATATTCTTTTATAACATCACCTTACAGGATAACAATTATTGTTAGACATGTGATAGTATGTTTGACTATCAAAAATTCAAACTTCTAAAACTTAACACAAATAAAAGTATTTTTATATAACTTTCACCCATTCCAAACTACCAACATTCCTCTTACCACTATCAAACTCTATACCCACAAGATAGATATCCTTACCTATTGAAAGATATTTCTCGTAATACCTTTTACCCTTTATCTGCTCCAATGCCCCACCCTCATCAACCTTAAACTCTATCACATACACCACATCTGGAAATATCAGCGTCAGATCTATCCTACCTTTATTCGTCACATCCTCACCTATCACCTCCACACCCATACCCTTCATGTACGCATAAAACACTGACACATAATAACCCTCCCTCTCATACATC
>JAOAHS010000032.1 GCA_026415135.1 Calditerrivibrio sp.
TTTGGTTTAAATTCTTGAAAATAATTATTAAGCATAAAAACCCCGAATGTTTTTGACCTAAATTCACAACAATAGATACACAACAAAACAACACATAAAAATGAAAATCAACAAAAACAATAAATCAACAAATACTTATAATATAATTTTAATCGTAATAGTCAAAACATCTTATTAAATAGCAATATTTTTTCTATTTTTTATAACAATATAATATAATCGCTTATATGTATAATTCTATTTCGACATAATCAATACATCTTCGGCAATTCCTTTAATTTCACACAACATAATGATTACAATCAAGATAGCCTTAACCTGTTTAAATATTACGATTAAAACTAAAAAGGGGTGGTATTACCACCCCTATAATTTATTACTTGATTTATTACTGATGACCTTTCGGATTCTTTTTAAAATACTCTTTTACTTTTTCTGGATCTGGCTTCATTGTATCTTTACCAGGTCTCCAGCCAGCAGGGCATACCTCTCCATAAGTTCTTACATATTGAAGGGCATCGAGACTCCTTAAAATCTCATCAACATTTCTACCAATACCCAGATCATGGATCAGCTCAAACTGAACCTTACCCTCTGGATCTATGATAAATGTAGCTCTAAGAGCCATCCCAGCAGGAAGAAGCACTCCATAATCTTCAGATATCTTCTTTGTAAAATCAGCTACCAATGGATAAGCTATATCACCAAGACCACCTTCCTCTCTTGGCTGATTTACCCATGCAAGGTGAGAAAACTTACTATCGGTAGAAACACCTATTATCTCACAATTCCTCTTTTTAAATTCTTCCACAGCATCGCTTAATGCTGTAATTTCTGTAGGACAAACAAAGGTAAAATCCAATGGATAAAAGAACAATACAACCCACTTACCCTTATAATCCTCAAGATTTACTTTTACAAATTTCTTGTTTAAAACTGCATCGGCTTCAAATAATGGCGCTGCTTTTGATACTAAACTCATTTCTCTACCTCCACACTTTTTATAGTTGACAAATTATATTTTATATAATTTTAATAATTTGTCAATATAAAAAGACAAAAAAACTCTTAAAATACTATATAGCCATACCAGCTGGCAGTACAAATGTCCTCGTAGAAAGCTCTTTATCTATCATGAAAATACCATTTCCATCAGATTTTGTTAGCTTTAATTGATCTATTATCCCATTCACAGACGCCTCTTCTTCCACCTGCTCAGTTACAAACCACTGCAAAAATGCATTGGTTGCATGATCCCTCTCCTCAAGAGCAAGATCTACAAGGTTATAGATACATTTGGTGACGAATTGTTCATGCTTTAAAACCTCTTCAAAAGCTTTTAAAGGTGATTTAAAGTCTTTCTCAGGTTTTGGAATCTCTAATAACTCCACGGCTTCCCCTTGATCAAGAATATAGTGGTAAAACTTCATAGCATGAACCAGCTCCTCTTTCGATTGCACATAAAACCAGTTTGCAAAACCCTTAAGCCCCTGAGATGTGGCCCATGAAGACATAGAAAGATAAAGATACGAAGAGTAAATCTCATTTTTCACCTGCTCATTGAGAGCCTTTGCCATCTTTTTAGATATCATAACATGAAACCTCCAAATTTTTATAGATTATTATATAACAAATAAAGATAGAAAGCAATAAAATTATTTATAAAAATTCTAATTCAATATATTATCTGTTTTACAAAAGGTAATGACTCTAATTTCTGCAAAATCTTATCCAACTGTGACTTCCCGTTTAACTCCACTGTAAAGGTTTGTCTTGCATTTCCATCCTTCTGGGGCTTAGCAGATAGTTCCACTATATTAATAGCCATGTCTTTGAGTATAGTTGTAATTTCACTAAGGATACCTGGCTTATCGATGGTTATCGTTGTAATCCTAAAAGGTAATTTAACGTTTTTACCTTCTGCCCATTGGACGTCGATAATTCTATCTTCATTTGTTTTTGCAAGCTCAGCTAAATTTGTACAATCAGCCCTATGCACCACCAAACCTTTACCTACACTGATATAACCTTTGAGATTATCACCGGGCAAAGGGTGACAACATTTCGCTATATTAGTCAACACACCATCAATACCATCTATATTAAAGGGTGATGTTTTGGAAAAGGTAGGCTTTACAACCACCTCATCCTTCTCCTCAACTCTATGGAAGATATTAACTATCTGCTTTGGCGATACCCTACCAAAACCAACAGACTTAAATATATCCTCTTTAGTTTTTATCGAAAATTTATCAAGGATAGTTTTTATATTTCTCTCATCGTCGAGAAACTCCACTCCATTAATCCCCCTAAACTCAAACTCCTTTATCAAGAGTTCCTGTCCATTTTTTATGGCAAGATCCTCCTCTTTCTTTCTCAAATAGTTACGTATCCTTACCTTAGCACGGTTCGTTTTAACAAAATTGAGCCAATCAGATCTTGGCTCTTGTGTAGGAGACGTGATAATCTCCACTTTTTCACCGTTTTTCAATTTGTATTTCAGACTAACCATTTTGCCATCAACCTTAGCTCCAACACACTTTTCCCCCACCTTTGAATGGATAGCATAAGCAAAATCTATAGGTGTAGAGCCAACTGGAAGTTCAATGACATCCCCTTTCGGTGTAAACACATATATCTGAACGGGTAAAATATCCTCTTTTAAAGCCTCAACAAGATCCTGTGGTTTGTTCAGCTCTTTCTGTTCCAAAAGTTGTCTTAGCCATACGAAGGCATTGTCATCTTTTGGATTATATACTTTACCTTCCTTATATTTCCAGTGCGCAGCAATACCCTCTTCAGCGATCCTGTGCATCTCCTCTGTTCTGATCTGAATCTCAACATTCAAGCCATGAGGACCTACAACTGTAGTATGAAGTGATTGATACATATTTGGTTTTGGCATAGCAATGTAGTCTTTAAACCTACCTGGAATAGGTTTCCACAAATTATGTATAATCCCAAGTGTAGCATAACAATCAGAAACCGTTTTAACAATAACCCTTACAGCAAGTAGATCATATATCTCATCAAACGTGGTTTTCTTTTTAATCATCTTACTATATATGCTATAAAAATGTTTGGGTCTGCCAGTAACCTCAGCATCTATTTTAACATTTTTTAAATGAGCATCTAATAGGTTTATAACTTGGTTTAAATAGGACTCCCGTTCACTTCTCTTTAGCTTCACAAGGTTGTAGATTTCGTAATATTTTTCAGGGTTTAAAACTCTGAATGCCAAATCTTCAAGCTCCCACTTTATCCAAGCAATACCCAGCCTGTGGGCTAATGGTGCATAAATTTCCATTGTTTCCGTTGCTATTCGCTGTTTTTTCTCCTCACTTAAGTGATCTAACGTTCTCATATTATGGAGCCTGTCGGCCAACTTTATCACAATAACCCTAACATCCTTAGACATGGATATAAGCATCTTGCGAAAATTCTCAGCCATCTTTTCTTCTGTCGATTTAAAAGATATCTTACCTATCTTGGAGACACCATCCACAAGAAAGGCAACGTCTTCTCCAAACAATTGAGCTAATTCTTCATAAGTGGCATCAGTATCCTCTAATGTGTCATGCAAAATACCTGCAATTACAGTGTCAAGATCCATATTCATATTAGCTAAAATTAAGGCTACATTTAAAGGATGGGACAGGTATGGTTCACCACTTTTTCTTAGTTGTCCCCTGTGTTTCTGGGCTGCATACACATAGGCTTTGTGTAGCTTCTCTATGTTACCTATATTATTCTTTTGAAGAACTTCCTGTATATCCATTAATCTTACTAATTTATCCTTAGCCATTTAGCTACTCTTCTTAATATCTTTAATCTTTAACTGGATATTGGTACCACCTATCCAATTGTTAAGTTCTATTGTAAAAGCAATATCAAACAGATTATTCTCTTTTATTAGTTCCTTATATTCAGCCATATTAAATCCGATGATTTCAAAATACTTGCCATCTTTTGTTACAAACCCCTTTAAAACACTTTTATCCCTTCCAATAAAAGCAAATTCCTGAGCTTTAGATACCCTTTTCATAACAAATACAGGCTCTGGATTACAGTTACCAAATGGTCTTAGCTTATTGATAAAATCGAGAAAACTTTCAGTGATATCCTTAGGATCCAAAAAAGCATCTATCAAAAGTTCTGGCTCTAACTGATCTTGGGAAAAGTTTTTATTTAAATAATCCTCAAATCTTCGCTGTAGATGTCTTAGGTTTTTAGCATCCAATTTTAAACCTGCAGCATACTTATGCCCACCAAACTCTATTAAAATATCCCTGTTTGAACGCAGAAAAGCAAAAATATCTACAGATGAAATACTCCTTGCAGACCCTTTTGCAATATTGTTTTCAACCGTTAGCACGATGGATGGCTTCGAAAATCTTTCCACAAGTCTAGAAGCTATGATACCTATAACACCTGGATGCCAATTCTTAGAATAAACAATAATCCCTTTGTAACGATCGTTTATCCTTCGTCTTTGAATCTTTTCTAAAGTCTCTTTTAAAATATTTTTTTCTAAATCCTGTCTATACCTGTTTTCTGTTTCCAGTTCTTCGGAAAGCCATCTTGCCTCATTACTGTTTCTTGTTATGAGTAGTCTGACACTTGCCTTACTATTACCCATTCTACCCACTGCATTTATACGGGGAACAAGGCTAAATCCAATATTTGAAGTAGTTATGTCGGTATTGACTAAACCTGAAATCTTTTTCAACTCTTCTATACCAGGTCTATTTGAATTTTCTAAAAGTTTCAAACCATGCTTAACAAACACCCTGTTTTCATCGATCAACGGCACCACATCAGCTATTGTACCTAACGCTACGAGATCTAAAAAGCTTTTGATAGGTAATAGCTTTTTATCATATTTCCTTTCGTATAGATACTTTATTGCCATAGCAAATTTAAAAGCAACCCCAACCCCCGAGAGAAATTTGAAAGGATATGTATCACCAGGCTGTAATGGATTGATTATGGCATACGCCCCTTTTGGAATATCAAAATTAAGCTGATGGTGATCAGTAATAATAATATCAAGCCCTATTTTAGTGCCATAGTCTACCTCTTCTACAGAAGTTATCCCACAGTCAACGGTTATAACTAACCTCGCACCTTTAGATTTCAATTCATCTAAAGCCTCTTTATTCAAACTATAACCTTCCTCCAGTCTGTTAGGTATGTAATAATCGATATTTGGAGTCATTTGGGATAGAAACTCATACAACAAAGATGTAGCAGTAACACCATCTACATCGTAATCACCATATATGCAGATCTTCTCTTTTTGTTCAATAGCAGATAATACCCTCTTTACTGCCTTTGTCATATCTTTGAGCAAAAAAGGGTCATATAGATTACTTAAAGGCACTTCGAGGAAAGCAAGCAGATCATCTTTTTTATAAAACCCCCTTTTAGCAAGTACCTCAAGAATTGGTACAGGGACATCTGTAAAATGTATCTTTAAATCTAAAATCTTTTTTACATCTAACTTTTTGCAGATCCAACGGTATTTAGGGGTTTTATCTACTAATGCATAATCATTTTTCTCCATCTACCAGCCAAATGTTATTTTCTACTAATTTAATATTAATATTAATAAAGCATATTTTCAAGTACTTTTTAGATAAAGTCATAACTGGATAGTTCTGGCATTTTTATTGTGTTTAATATAGTAAAATTAGATATGGAGGAAAAAATGAAGAATATTCTACTATTAATCTTAGTGCTCTTTATGTTCGGTTTTTTTGGTGGAAAATACAAAACTGTCAAAGAGTCTAACGGGACCATAAGTATACCAATCAAAGAACTTGAAACAGAAAAAGCTAGTTTTTACAGGTACAAAGTTAATGACAAGGATATTAAGTTCTTTGCAATAAAACTAAAAGATGGTTCCATAAGAACAGCTTTTGATGCCTGTGAAATATGTTATCCTGCCAAAAAAGGTTATTCCCAACAGGGAGAGTTTATGATATGTAACAACTGCGGTCTTAAATTTCACCAATCTAAAATTGGAGTTATTGCCGGTGGCTGTAACCCATCACCCCTTAAAAGCACCATAACAAAAGACCAAATACTAATCTCCACCAAAGAACTTATAACACACTATAAATACTTTTAAGGTGAACTATGAATATATTTACCATTCCATTAAAGAATATTCGTAGGAAAAAAATAAGAACCTTAACAATATTGTTCATCTTTTCAGTAGGGATCATATCTGCTGTTTCCTTCTATAAAATATCAAATATTGTACTGTTAAGCTTTGAGGAAAAGTTAAACAAATATGGTGCAAACATTATAATTAATTCAAAAACAGATACATTAAATATCACATACGGCGGTGTAAACTTAGGCAGTGTTATGTATGACATCAAATATCTTAACCTATCAAAAAGCATAGAAAAAATTAAAAATATCAAGTTTAACAAAAACATAAGCACAATAGCACCCAAACTCATTGTGGTAAAAGAGTACAATAACAAAAGTTTGGGGTTTGTAGGAATTGAGTTTGAAAATGAGATAAAGCTAAAAAACTACTGGCACATAAACGGCAAACTACCCACTAAGGATAACGAGATAATCGCAGGCAACTTAACAGCTACCCTATTAAACCTTAAACCAGGCAGTACAATACAAGCTTTCGGAGAGACATTTATTGTAACAGGAGTACTGGATAAACTTGGTTCAGAGGAGGATCATCTTCTCTTTATTGATTTAAACAAACTCCAAAAGCTTTCAAATTTACCAAATAAAGCAAATTTCATAGAGATTGCAGCACTGTGTGCAGGCTGCCCCATAGATGATATTGTTGATGAACTGGAAAAAGCGCTACCAGATGCAGAGATAAATGCCGTTCAAAAAGTAGTTAAACAAAGAATGTCTGCCCTTCATTTCGTTGAACATCTTTCCTACGTAGTGATATCTATCATGCTACTTACTTCCTGCTTTATAATAGGACTTTTTGTCTTTAACTCTGTAAATGAAAGAAAAAAAGAGATTGGGATCCTCAGGAGTATGGGGTACGAAAAAAAAGATATTTTCATAATATTTAGTTTCGAAGGTGTCTTCATAGGCTTTTTCTCAGCTATTATAGGTTATATAATAGGTTTACTGCTTTCAAAAGAGATTTTGCAATACCTACACATTGATAAAAATAAGATAGTATTCAGTTTCCCTGAAATGATACTTTTAATCTTACTAGTCATGCTATTAACTCTACTTGCTTCCAGTTACCCATCATACAAAGGTACCAAAATTGAACCCTCTGATACAATTACGGCATTATAGGAGATTATTATGTTAACTGCTAAAGGCATAACAAAATCTTACAACAACAATAACAACAAAGTAACCGTCCTAAAAAGTATAAACATAGCAATAGATAAAGGTGACTTTGTTACAATCACAGGGAGATCAGGTTCTGGTAAGAGTACACTGCTAAACGTATTAAGTACACTTACCAATTACGATGAAGGTGAAATATACTTTGAGCAAACATTGATAAACCACAAAAACGAAAAACATATAAACCATCTAAGAAGATATGACTTCGCCTTCATATTTCAGCTATATCACCTAATTCCATACCTTAACGCTCTCGAAAACGTCCTACTACCATTTTCCTACAGCATTAAAAAAATAGACATGAACCATATTGAGTTGGGAAAGTTTGCGCTTGACAAAGTAGGTTTAAAAGGGAAATATTATAGATTACCAGGAGAGTTATCCGGTGGAGAACAACAAAGAGTTGCTATCGCAAGGGGTATAGTCAAAAAACCAAAAATTGTGTTTGCAGATGAGCCCACTGGCAGCCTTGATGAAAAAACTTCAGCAGAAATTATTGAACTCATACAAGCACTAAACTACGAAGGTATGACAATTGTTATGGTTACACATGAACAAAAGCTTGCCAAATTAGGCAATAAAACCTACGTTATGGAAGATGGAAAGATTACTATTTAGCCATCTTTATATTCCAACCTCTAAGAAAAATGTACTTCTCGTCATTATTGCCACATTGCTCGTTACCTATCTACACTATTCGGTCTCAGATAGCTTTCACATAATACACATCATGCATTATTACATGTATTATCTCATAGTAATCTATGCAGCCATAAAAATGGGGCTTTTGGGTGGTATTGTTGCTTCATTTTTTATTTCAATACTTTATGATTATGAAATCTACCTCTATCTATTGGATATCCCCCATTACAAGCTGAGATCTTTTGTTGAGGTCATAATGCTTTTCACTGTAGGGGGATTTACAGGATACTTCTCTCAAAAACTATTTGAAGAAAATCAAAAACTACAGCATACCAAAAATGAGCTTTTAAAAACATTAAATGAACTACAGAAAAACATAGATGAAAAAACAAAGATGGAAAAAGAATTATCACGTATAGATAAACTACGACTCATGGGAGAAATAAGCGCTTCTATAGCTCATGAAGTAAGAAACCCCCTCTCAGCAATTAAATCAGCAGCAACCCTGATCAGTAACAATAACATGAGTGATGACCTTATAAATATAATCATTAAAGAGAGTGAACAGTTAGAAAAATTTGTCTCCAAGTTCACACAATTTATTCGAAAATCAGAAATCAAAAAGGAAAAAATAAACATACCTGAATTCCTCGTTGAACTTGAAGACTATGTTAAGATGTATATAAAGGATAAAAACAAAAAATATTCTATAAAAGACCGAAGCAAGATAACTGAAATATACACAGATAAAATAGCGTTAAAACATATCTTATTAAACTTGATTATTAATGCTTTTGAAGCCACCCAAGACATAAATAATGGGAGAGTTGAGATAGAGTTTTACAATGATAATAACCATGTATACTTTTCTATTTGGGATAACGGAGTTGGTATAAAAAAAGATCATATCGACAAAATATTTGAACCCTTTTTCACAAACAAAGAAGAAGGAACAGGCTTAGGTCTCTCCATATCTTTAAAATTGGCAACAGAATTAGGAGGTACTATCCTGTTAGAACATCTCGATGGAACAAAATTTATCCTGAGGTTACCTATATGAACAACAAAGTCTTACTCATCGAAGACAACGAATCCCTTTCCAAGATTATTAAATTACTCTTAGAAAAGGAAAACATAAATGTCATTTGGTCAAAGAATCTTTCTGAAGCTTTTTATAACATAAACACTGATGATTTTGATGTAATCATAACAGACTTAAGATTACCCGATGGTGATGGCTATGAAATATTCAAAAAGATTCAGGAAATAGATTCGGAGATACCTGTTATCATCATTACCGCCTACGGGAATGTAGCAGATGCGGTAAATGCTGTAAAAAATGGGATTTACGACTACATATCTAAACCTTTTGACAACGATGAGTTTGTAATCACTGTAAGACGAGCTATCTCTTATTCGAACATCAAAAAAGAGAACAAAAACCTTAAAACTATAAAAGAAGAATCCATAAAAACAAAAATTATTGGTGAGAGCAAACCTATAAAAAACATGATAGAAAAACTAAATTTGGTAGCACCTACTGATGCTCCTGTTCTCATATTAGGTGAAAGCGGTGTAGGAAAAGAATTAGTCGCAAAATATATTTACAGTAAAAGCCTAAGAAAAGATAAGGCATTTATTACTGTAAACTGTTCAGCAATCCCTGAAAATCTTTTTGAAAGTGAATTTTTTGGTCATAAAAAAGGTGCTTTTACAGGTGCCGACGCAGATAAAAAAGGGAAACTTGAAGAAGCTGACGGTGGAACAATCTTTTTAGATGAAATAGGAGATATCCCATTAACAATACAACCAAAGCTTTTACGTTTCTTACAGGAAGGGGAGATAGAAAAAGTAGGTGACAGTAAGACAAAAAAATTATCGGTAAGGATCATAGCAGCTACTAACAGAGATCTAAAAAAAATGACTGAAGAGGGTTCTTTTAGAGCTGATCTTTTTTATAGGCTCAATATCTTCCCCATACATGTTCCTCCACTTAGAGAAAGAAAAAGCGATTTACAAGAGCTTATCCAATTCTTTTGCAAAAAGTATAGAAAACAGCTAATTTTTGAAGAAAACACCTTTACTTATCTTTTTAATTACGACTGGCCTGGAAATGTAAGGGAAATTGAAAATCTTATCTATAGACTTACCATTATTTGCAAAGACGGTATTGTAAAAAAACAACACCTCCCACCAGAAATATACCCAGAAAAAGAGGCAAAAAATTGTATTTTAGATACTTTACCAGAAGATGGATTAGACTTAGAAGAACTGGAAAAAAATATTATTGAAATGACCTTGAAAAGGTTTAATGGAAATAAAGCAAAAGCAGCAAAATACCTCAAATTACCAAGACACAAACTGATATATAGATTAGAAAGATATGGTATAAAATAATAATTAAAAAGCTCCAGTAAAAAAAACAAAATTAAAGAATATTCTTCAAAAGAAACGATTATCTTCTGGCATTTTATTTGTATTTTATTGAATCAAAAAAAATAATTTGAGGTGCGATATGAAAAAACTTTTAGTATCTGTGCTAACCTTTTGTATGTTAAGTGTTTCTGCCTTTGCTATGGATCATTCCCAACATTCAAATTCCGCCAGCGGTAAAGTATCATCATCTGGCGAACACAAAAAAATGGCCTGTATGACTGGGAAAAATGAAGGTAATATGATCCCCCTCAGTAAATCAATAGCAGAAGATATTGTTGAAGAACAGATCCTCAACAGGCTAAAAAACTTTTCTATAGTAAAGTCTGAAAAAAACGATCATGGGTTTGATATCTATGTAAAAGATAACAACGGAAACAACTTTAAAATAACCCTCAAAGGCCACATAATATCTTCAGGATTAGAACCTGTAAAACAATAATATCTGGGGGACCACCCCCATTTTTTATTCATATATTGAAATTTTATTCTATTACTTTATAATAATTCTATGAGTTATTTTGAATTCAGTTCTACATTTGACCATAGTCTTGAAGAACTTTTTAGTTGGTATGAGAGAAAGGGGATTATTTGCCGTCTAATACCACCATGGGAGGATGTAAAGGTTATAAGAGAACCTGATAATCTTCAAGATGCAGAAGCCACTTTTATATTAAACATTACCCCTTTCATCCGTTTTGTCTGGCATGCTAAGCATACAGATTATATAAGGTATAAGCAATTCAAAGATATTCAGTTAAAAGGACCCTTTAGACGGTGGGAACATACACACATTTTTAATAAGTTAGATGAAAACAGCTCCCTACTAAAAGATGTTATATATTACGAGCCTATGTTTAACATGTTTTTAATACCTGAAAAGCTTGTAGCATCTAAACTCAAAAGAACATTTAGATACAGATATACCATTACAAAAAACGATCTATCTTTCATCTCAAAATATAACAACTCTAGTCCTATGAATATAGCAATAGCAGGCTCAAATGGTACCATAGGAAGAGAACTCGTACCTATACTCAGAAGTCACGGTCATAGGGTATACAGAATAGTTAGAACACCATCAACCGAAAAAGATACAATTCTTTTTGACATAGAAAAAGGGGTTTTAAAAGGTAATTTCGATACTATAGACACAGTCATAAATCTCGCAGGAGCACCCATAGCTGAAGGAAGATGGACTGTTGAGAAATTAAGAGATATAGAAAACAGTAGAATTTTCTTCACCAAGCAATTAATAAAAGCTCTAAGCCAAACAAACACTACCAACCTCCACTTCATAAATGCCTCTGCCATAGGTTATTACGGTGAAAACAATCATCCCCTTGACGAACAAGGTCCAAAAGGGAAAGGATACATTGCAGAACTCTGTCACCAATGGGAAGAGTCAGCTAAAAATGATCTATTTAAAACAACTATACTTAGAATAGGGGTAGTATTGACTCCCAAAGGTGGTGCCCTCAAGAAACTATTATCTCTTACAAAATATAACCTTTCGGCAGTGCTCGGCAGTGGCAACCAATTTATTAGTTGGATAAGTATAGATGATGTCATTTACGCTATATGCCATATAATATACAATAAGCTAACTGGTGTATTCAACATTACAGCACCCAATCCAGTCACCCAAAAGGAACTAGTGGATATACTGTCCAAAAGATTAAAAAAGGTACGTTTCCTTACACTTAATGAACATATTGTAAAAACATTATACGGTACCTTAGGGACAGAAATACTTCTATCCAGCTGTAGAGCAATCCCAGAGCACCTGACAAAAACCAGTTTTACCTTTTATTTTCCCCAACTAAACTCCACCATTGACCATCTGTTAGGAGTAGTGGATGAGTGAAAAAAACAGATCCCTTTTTTACACAATAATAATGCTCGCTCTTATATTTGGATTCATGCACCATTTTTTTCCAGAGATACATTTTGAAAGATTACACATTTTTCTACTTAATCTCTGCACAGGTGGTACTTTGATTATCTACTTCACAGAAGGCAGTATAGTTTTTACAAGAAAAACTACTATCTTTTTTATATCCTCCTTTTTATATGCCATATTTGCCTTTTTGGAAAAATATGAACTTGCTATTATAATAGCCATTATTATGTTCTTAGTTGTAGAATCCGTGAGACTAAAGAGATTTGGTTTCTTCCCTATTCAATTTTTTAACAACAACTATAAGATGTCAGAAAGATTTCATCATGCTTCATTACTATGCCTATCCATAGGTCTTTTGTTGTCAACATTCGCTATAATAAATCATAAGTATCTGAACCTACTACCTTTTAGAAAATTCGAGTTAAATACATTTTTCTTGGGATTTTCATTCCCGGTATCCCTTATCACCCTTTCGATAATATTTTCCACAATGCAAAAAGCCCCTTCTCTATTCCAACGTTTCCTTAAGTTTGCATCTTTTTGGATAATAAATCTTGGTGTAGTGATCTTTTTTATATTTATCTTGTTTGAAAACCACCGTTTAGAACTTATTATCTCCAGTATCCTCTTCATCACTGTTACAACAGTATTTGTCTTATATTACAGATTAGGATATGCAGAACAACGAAAACTTTTCCTATCATCAGGAATAACATTTCTTATCTTCACAGCCATAACAGGGATAGCATATATAGCTCTCTATTTTACAGCTTTTAATACCCCAGAATTATCAAAATTGATAAAAGACCTTCATCGTATAATTTCTTTATACGGGTGGAATCTTACAGGTTTGTCCGTAATAGTGAGATTTAGGGATTTTCCGATAGAGTTAAACTCATATCAGGTAATCCTACTTCACTGGTTAACTGTTTCAATATTTATACCTCTTGGATACTATATAAGCTTTTTTGCCCTTTTGGCAGTGTTATTTTTTGGGGCATTCCTCTATATAATGTTTTATAGCAAAAGAATATTAGCTTAGGTTAAAAATCTCTTCAACTCTTTTATACCTAAAATCAAATATCTCCTTAAGTTTTACACTTACGTAAAAGTGCAATATATCTCCCAAAAAGCCGTATGGCATTATATAATCAACATCATCCACCATTAAAACATAACTTTCTTTGGGTAAAAAAAGATGTTTATGATGCCAAAACTTATAGGGGCCAAACCTCTGTTCATCCACAAAAAACTCAAAGTCTCTCACATGGGTTATCTCAGTAATCCATTTAATTGGTATACCTAATACAGGTCTTATCCTATATTCTATGATCATACCAGCATACATTCTTTCAGGAATATCGGTAATAACCCTAAAATCAAGCCAGTGCGGTGTTATTGTGGAGAGGTTTTTAGGTGAAGAAAAAAATTGCCAAACTTTTTCCACCTCTGAAAAAATCTTCTGCTCTCTGTAAATTTTTCTAAGTTTCATGCTAACCCAACTTTAATAAAAAAGGGAATAGATCCGTTAAAAAAGATACTATCGAAGTCAAAGACCCTGAGATCATCAAAATCCCTATTAAAATAAGCATAGCCCCAGCGATCTTTTCCACAACAATCACATACTTTGATGCTTTTTTAATACTACCTATTACAAAGCCTAAAGCTATCGCTGATAATAAAAATGGAATCCACAGTCCAAGTGAATAGACAAAAAGCAGCATTACTCCGTGGGAAAGAGTACTCTCCTTTGCAGCTAAAGACAAAACACCAGCCAGAATAGGTCCAACACAAGGTGTCCAGCCCAACACAAAAGCAACACCCAACAGAAATGCCTCTACAAAAAATGGAGCATTGATCTTTTTAAAGTTCCACTTTTTTTGTAGTAAAAGTGTGTTTATTTTATACAACCCCATCAGATGAACCCCAAGTATTACTACAATCACACCCGCAATTTTTTCGAAATAATTGCGGTACTCATTTAACGCTTTTCCCACACCTGTAGCTGACGCTCCCAGCGCCACAAAGACTAAGGTAAAACCCAGACCAAAAAAAATCGCCCCCAAAAACGCTTTGAGCCTTGCACCCTTACACCCTTGTGTGGTAAGACAATCTATACTCTCTCCAGAAATAAAAGAGATATACCCTGGTAATAAAGGTAACACACATGGAGATAAAAACGTCAATAGCCCAGCTAAAAAAACCCCATAAAAAGTTAACTCTTCCATATCTACTCCATTTATTTAATCGATATTAATTTATATGCCTGTGGACCTATTGTCAAGTTCGTGTTGTAATTTTGAATAAAGGATGTATATTAGTCATTATGAAACTAAATATAATATCTTATGAAGCAATAGAAAGAGGTAACATCGATCTTAAATCTCTTTATGATGTAGTAGAAAAAACTATTCTACTTAAATCAACAGGAGCTATAGAACTTCCTCCTAAACCAGCTATTTACCCACGAAAAAACAGCTTTATAAACGTCATGCCCGCTTACATAAAAAATGAAGATATAGCTGGTATGAAATTGGTTTCCTACTATCCTGAAAATAGCCAATACAACATACCAACAATAAATGCACTTATCATACTGTGTAATCCTGAAAATGGATTACCCGAATATATCATAGATGGTAATTGGATAACAGCATACCGTACTGCTGCAGTATCTGCGGTTACCTTAAAAAAAATAACTGACAAAAAGAACCTTGTTTTGTCCATTATAGGATCTGGAGTACAGGCAAAAAGCCATATTGACGTATTTTCTACAATATTCTCAATTAAAAAGATATATCTACATTCGAGAAATCAAAAAACTGCCAAAAACTTAAAAAAATTTACAACAGATAGATATAACTTAGAAATAATAATTACAGATATTAATACTGCACTCTCAGAAGCAGATGTAGTCATCTCTGCAACGACCATATCAAAAGATCTAAGACCCTTCCTCGATCCTACCCTAACTAAAAATGATACAATCATCCTACCTGTGGATTACGCTTCCCCTTGGTATGAAACCCTTTTCTCACTAAACAAAAATATCGTTACGGATGATAAAAACCAATTTTTAAAATACCATGAAACTGGATATTTCAAAGGCTTCAACGATCAAAACACGCTGTTTGATATTTCAGAAAACCATCCAAAGGATGCAAGATTAGCAATAAATTTAGGTATCGGGGCGTTTGACCTTGTTATCGCCCATTTAATCAAAAACAAGATAAAAACCGATAGGATAATTGATCTATGAAAGATAAAGCCGAAGAGATAAGAATCAAAGCAAAATACAAGGAATTAATACTTAAAGGCAAAATCAAACTACCCCTTGAAGCAGCTAAAAAATTAACTGGGCCAGATACGGCCTATCACCTTTATAAAAACCAAATGAACAAAGAAAAAAGTTAAATTCATTTTAACTACGCCAACACAATAAAATCTATTGACTTTTTATCACAAAAGAGATATTTCTAACCAAAAGCACCTATTTTCAGTTAACTTTAACTTAAAAAGGAGGATTTGAATGAAAAGAAGAGATTTTATTAAAAAAGCTGCAACTGTAGCTTCCGTAGCAACAGCAACTACTGTCATTGGCGCCCCTGCCATCCATGCAGCACCAAAATACAATTGGAAAATGGTTACCACATGGCCTCCAAAATTCCCAGTTTTCCAAGAAAGTGCCGAAATGATTGCAAAATCTATTAAAGAGATGTCAGATGGTAGACTCAATATACATGTTTATGGTGGCGGTGAGCTTGTTCCTGCATTTGAAGCATTTAATGCTGTAAGCGCTGGAACTGTTGAGATGGGTCACGGCTGTCCCTACTATTGGGCTGGAAAGGTTCCGGGAGCTCAGCTCATAGCTGCTGTACCTTTTGGAATGAACAGCCAGCAGGTAAATTCATGGATCACCTCAGGTAATGGGCTCAAACTATGGGAAGAACTGTATGCCCCCTTCAACGTAGTACCATTTTTAGTGGGTGAATGCGGCATGCAGATGGGTGGATGGTTTAGAAAAGAGATCAAGAGCCTTAATGATATAAAAGGTCTCAAGATGAGAATCCCAGGTCTTGGTGGTAAAGTTATTACTAAGGCTGGTGGTACATCAGTTACTGTTCCTGCTTCAGAGGTATTTACAAACCTTGAAAGAGGTGTCATAGATGCTACAGAGTGGGTTGGACCATACCATGACTACATATTAGGTCTATATAAAGCTGCTAAATTCTACTATTATCCAGGTTGGCACGAACCAGGTACTGTCATCGAAGCTTTCATAAACAAAAAAGCCTGGGAAACACTCCCATCAGATCTCAAAGCAATAGTAAAAGCGGCTTGTGCCCAATCAAATGCCTGGATGGTAGCCGAGTTTGACGCCAAAAACAATTTTTATCTTGAGAAATTGAAAAAAGAACACGGAGTTAAAGTGTTTAAATTCCCAGAAGATGTTATGAAGGAGTTTAGCAAACTCTCTATAGAAGTTGTAGAAGAGATTGCTTCTAAGGATCCAATGTCCAAAAAGATATGGGAAGACTATAAAAAATTCATGATAAATATAAGAGACTTACATAAAAACTCAGAATTTGCCTACGCAGATTTTATATTTTAAGATTAAGGGGGCACCAACCCCCTTTTTTTAATTTCTAATCCTACAAGTTCTAAAATTTTATCCCCAATTATGTTATAATAGATATGAAAGCTTATGATCTGGTATAAAAGTGATATAACCCAAATTTTTGAATACCTTGCAACGTCAGAAAATGGTCTTTCAACTGAAGAAGCCAAAAAAAGGATAAAACTATACGGCTTTAATAAATTACCCGACTCAAATAAAATTAATATATTCAAAATTATTCTACATCAGTTTACAAGCCCACTAATTTACATACTTATAATCTCCGGTGTAATCACCTTTTACCTCAATGAGTATATAGATTCCTTTGTAATATTTGCAGTAGTAATTTTAAATGCCCTCATAGGTTTTCCCCAAGAACTAAAGGCTGAAAAAAATGTAAAAGCCCTAAAAGAGATGTTACTACCAAAAGTGAGTATCATAAGGGATGGGGTAGCTAACGAAATAAATAACCACGACATCGTTCCCGGTGATATCGTTTTATTATCATCAGGGATGAGGGTACCAGCTGATATCCGTTTGATCTATACCAATGAACTTAGAATTGACGAATCTATACTGACTGGGGAGTCTATACCCGCCAATAAAACAGACAAAACTATATCAGAGGACAACCTCACCCCTGGCGATCAAAAAAACATGGCTTTTATGGGGACATTGATAGTAAGTGGACGAGGTAAAGGGGTTGTGGTTGCCACCGGAACATCTACAGAAATTGGTAAGATAGCAAAAAACCTTTACGAAATAGAATCCTCCCAAGCTCCCATAAAAACAAAAATTGAAAAGTTTACAAAAGAGATCGGTACTTTTATAATGCTTGCCTCTTTAATAATCTTTTTTATTGGATTAATAAAAGGTATTAGCGTTAAAACCATGTTCTTGACATCAATTGCTGTAGCCGTTGCTGCTATACCTGAAGGGTTGCCCATTGTTGTCACCATAGCATTGTCTGTTGGAGTAGCAAGGATGGCAAAGAAAAACGCAATTATCAGGAAACTACCGGCAGCAGAAACCCTCGGTAGCACTACCATCATATGCTCCGACAAAACAGGAACGCTAACAAAAAACGAGATG
Organism: Calditerrivibrio sp.; assembly: GCA_026415135.1. Taxonomy (NCBI): domain Bacteria; kingdom Pseudomonadati; phylum Deferribacterota; class Deferribacteres; order Deferribacterales; family Calditerrivibrionaceae; genus Calditerrivibrio; species Calditerrivibrio sp. Next base: position 18,048 of record JAOAHS010000032.1, read on the forward strand.
ACCGTTCAAAAAGTCTTTTCCAAAAACACAGTCTATGATATCAAAGGATCTGGATATATACCAAAAGGTGAAATATTAAAAGATGGAAAACAGGTTTTATTAAAAGAGTTTGATAACCTTTACCTAACATTCTTAGTGGGGGCTTTATGTAACGAATCAACTATCAACATAATAAACGATAAACCTAAGATAACCGGTGATCCCACAGAAGTAGCTCTTATTATTTCAGCAATGAAAGGGGGTCTAAAGATCGATCATCTTAAATCAGTATTTAAACTGCTATACACAATACCTTTTGAATCAGAAAAAGGATTTATGGCTACCTTTCATAAACATAATGATACATTTTTTATATTTGTAAAAGGTTCTCCAGAAAAGATTTTCGAACTTTGCTCTTTCCATAGTGAATTGTCTCAACTTGAAGCTATAAAAACTGCTGAAACCTTTTCAAAAGATGGGATGAGAGTCTTGGCTTTTGCATACAAAGAGATATCTAAAAACACAGCGATATTGTATCAAACTACTGGCCAAAGTGAATATATACATAATGAGCTAAAGGAACTCACATTTGTGGGACTTCAAGCAATGGTGGATCCTCCAAGACCAGAAGCAATAGAAGCAATAGCAGGTTGTAGAAAGGCTGGAATACGAGTGGTCATGATTACCGGAGATCATGCCCTTACAGCAAAAACAATAGCAAAACAGCTACTTATAATAATAGATGAGGAAGAGGTTTTAATCGGTAAAGATATAGAAAACATGAACGACGATGAACTGTTGGAAAAGGTAAAGTATATAAATGTTTATGCAAGAGTTACACCGGAACACAAACTGAGAATAGTAAACCAACTCAAAAGATTGGGTCATATCGTTGCTGTCACAGGGGATGGGGTAAATGATGCACCAGCTTTAAAATCAGCCCATATAGGTGTAGCAATGGGTAAATCTGGTACAGATGTTGCAAAAGAAGCTTCAGACATGGTACTTACAGACGATAATTTTGCAACTATCTATAAAGCAGTAAAAGAGGGGCGCATTGTTTTTGAAAATATAAGAAAAGTGACCTTTTTTCTCATTCCAACAGCTCTTGGGTCTATACTATCTATACTGGGCACACTGCTTATGAACATACCTATTCCATTAGTACCAGCCCAACTACTCTGGATAAATATAGTAACCAACGGACTACAGGATGTTTCTTTAGCTTTTGAACCAGGTGAAAAAGGTATTGAAACAAGACCACCCAGAAAACCTGAAGAACCGATCATGTCCAAAACCCTTATTGAAAGGACATTTTTAATAGGTATTCTCATCGCTCTAGGTGTCATTTATATCTTTCAACACACATTGGACAAAGGGTACAGTATAGAAAAAGCAAGAACTATGGCTATGACCACTATGGTCTTTTTTCAATTCTTTCAAGCTTGGAATGCTCGTTCTGAAACTGTATCGATATTTAAAATAGATCCTCTCAGCAACAAATTCCTCTTTTTCAGTCTTATTGCTGCCACTTTAGCCCAACTGGCTGTCATATACTTACCACAACTTCAATGGATATTTAGAACAGAACCTTTGAACTGCAATGACTGGCTTCTATTGCTCTTTATATCATCCAGTGTTGTGATTTTAGTAGAAGTGGATAAATATTTGCGTAAAAAACTAAAGTAACAAAAGTAAATAGATAAAAACTTGATTTTTTTCCAATTAACATTACAATGAAAATAAATGGGGGTTTATGGAGAAAAATACTACGATCATTTCAGTTGCAAGTGGTAAAGGTGGGGTAGGTAAAAGCAATTTTTCACTAAATCTATCTTTAGCTCTTGCAGAAAAAAACAAGACAACTGCCCTATTCGATGCAGATCTTTCTTTGGGTAATGCCTCTTTGTTACTTGGTACTAATCCCCAAAAAACCATTTTAAATCTTGTAGAAGAGGATGTCTCCATCAATGACATCGTTTACAAAAACAAGAAATATGACAATTTTCTACTAATCCCTGCTGGTACAGGGATTACGAAGTTTGCCAACCTCAGTAAAACCGATAAAGAGAAGATCACCTTCAAGATAAATGAATTCAAATCTAATGTAGACTTTTTCGTTATTGACACCGCGGCAGGTGCCTCTGATGAGGTTTTACATTTTATAAAAATGTCAGATATCTTGATTTTGATTATAATACCTGAAATCACATCCATCAAAGATGCCTATGGTCTTTTAAAAATCCTAAAAGATAAAGAGATCATAAAGAAAACATATGTCGTGATAAATAGAGCAAGATCAAAAAGTCAGGTAAAAAACATTTTTGAAAAGTTTGAGGAAACTGTAAAAAAATTTTTAAACCTGGATATCGAGCTATTAGGCCCAATACCTTTTAACCCCAAAATCTCTGAGGCTGTAAATAATCAAACACCCATCTTGTATTATGAACCTGAGGGTAGCACTGCCAATCTCTTCAGACAGTATGCTAATCTATTTTCGGAGTATATGATTGGTAAAAGGGAGATTAACGATCTCTTATCCAATTTAATTCTAGTAAATAAAGAAGAGGACCTGTACAGCGAAGAAACAACCCAGATAAAACCTGTTGTAGATGAATCTATTTTTTTTAGTTTGGAGCAAAATATAAATAAGATAATCTCAGAAATAAACAATATTAACAAGACGATAAAAATAAACTTAAGAAGAAACCTATTAAACCTCCCAAAAGACGATTATTTTTCTGAATTTCAAGTAGGCAGAGAGCTTGTTTTCATAGAAAAAAATAGTTACTACATCACTTCAACTATCTTAGGATGGGACTTTGGAAACTATCTTTTTGTAAAGATAAACAAAAAATTATTAGACTTTTTAGAAAACACAACCATAATCTCTGCTCGATACAGCTATCAGGATAAACTTATAGAGTTTAAAACAAAACTACTGCACAAACCATCAGAATTAGATGAAATCGCCCTCTTTTCTTATCCCAAAAAATACATAGAAACCTCATTAAGAGGAAATAAGAGATATAAGGTGAACTTAGGGGCTATTATACTCATTGGTAATAATGTATATAAAGGTAAAATTATAGATCTAAATCAATCTGGAGCACTAATAGAATCAGAAGTATCTATGAATTTAGAAGATATATGTAGAATATCATTTGTTCTACCGGATGGTAAACTGATAGAAAATATAGCATGTAAAGTAAAAAACATAAGAGATGTAACAAAATATGGTGTAAGCTTCGAATCGATTTCACCTCTATCGCTCAGAAGATTAAGCAATTTTTTTGAAATATATGAAAGGATAACTGGGGGTAAAGAATCGATCACAGAAGTTAAAAAGACAGAAGGTAATTTGGAGAATATAAGTCCCATGGATTTAGTACAAGTTCTATCCATATCAAATAAAATATGTGTTTTAGAATTAGTAGGCAATGAAATATCTGGAAAGATCTATTTTGATAAAGGATCTGTCGTACACGCCGAATCTAAAAACCTATCTGGTCTCGATGCCTTTTATTTTCTAATGGAATTAGCAGAAGGGGAGTTTTTAATAAACGACATGCCCTCATCAAACATTACCCAAAGAACCATATCAAAATCTACCAATCAACTGCTACTTGATTCAGCATTTGTTATAGACACCAGGAAAAACCTATTAAAAAACAAGACGGATATTTAATCCGTCTTCATCAATCTATGGTTATTAGATCGTACTCCCTTTTACCCAAGCCAAGATATTCCGCATGAGAAAGTTGAATTTCAGGCGACAGATACGGATATATATCCACAAAAGGATCCTTACCAGCAAACTGTTTCAACACTAAATCATAAGAAGCCTGATCAATGGCTACAGGATCAGTGGATGATAAAAATCCAATATCTGCACATATAGGTGCATCATTACCTGGGTAACAATCACAAGCTGGACTTATATTTATAAGAAAATTTACGTATAATATCTTACCTCTTAGGGCCTTATGTACCCCCAAAGCATACTCAGCCATTTTTAATTGGGTGTTTTCTGTTGTCTCATCCCAGTTTATACCTATTGCCCCCTCAGGACACACAGCTATGCATCTGGCACAACCGGTACATTTTTCATTAATAAAAGCTTTGGGCTTTATATCTATAGCACTGTGGGCACATGCTGAAAGACATCTACCGCAGGAAGTGCACTTTTCTTGATGGACTTTCGGTCTGGTAACAGAATGCATCTCAAGCTTACCCTGCCTTGAAGCACAACCCATGGATAAATTTTTTATAGCTCCACCAAAACCTGATACCTCATGCCCTTTGAAATGGGACACACAAACCATACCATCAGCATTCACTATATCTGAAGCCAATTTTACACTTTTTAAATATTTGCCACCGATCTCCACATCAACACTGTTCTCCCCCCTGAGACCATCTGCAATAATTGTAGGTACGCCAAGAGTGGAATAACCAAAACCATTTAAATTAACATTGTGCAGATGATCCACACTGTTAGTCCTCATCCCAACATAGAGCGTATTTGTATCTGTAAGATAAGGATTTGTCTTTAAATTTTTTAAGACTTCAACTACAGGCCTAAGATAAATTGGGGAAACAAAAGCGGTATTACCCAACTCCCCAAAATGGGTTTTGATAGCTATGATCTCACCTTTTGAAAAAAACTTTTCAGGAGAACATTTATTTAGGAGCTTTTTTATTTTGTTAAGGGAAGAAGTATGTTTTTTATTTTTTACTGATGCAAAGTAAACAGTTGGCCTCATACGATTACTCCAAATTAAATACCACGGTTTTTATCTCCGTCATCTCTTCAACTGCAAATCTTGGACCTTCTCTACCTGTCCCAGAAAGTTTTACACCACCATAAGGCATTTGATCAACTCTAAAAGTAGGCATATCGTTTATCATCACACCACCCACTTCTAACTCATCTATAGCTTTAAAAGCTGATTTTATGTCTTTTGTAAATATGCCTGCCTGAAGCCCAAATTTCGAATTGTTCGATTTTTCAATAGCTTCTTCTAAGGTCTTATATTTCATAACACATACAACAGGCCCAAAAATCTCCTCACTTACCACCTTCATCGTTTCATTCGTATCAGACAGGACAGTAGGCTCCAAAAGAGCCCATACCCTTTTCCCACCACACAAAAGCTTAGCCCCTTTGGCGATAGCTTCATTTATCCACTCTTCGACCCTTATCGCTTCTCTCTCCTCTATCATTGGCCCTACTACCACATTTTCATCCAATTGAGAGCCAAAAGGTGTGTGTCTTACAGCATTCACAAATTGTTTGGTGAACTCCTCATAAATATCTTCATGTACATAAATCCTCTGAATACTGATACAAACCTGTCCAGAGTTTGCAAACCCACCTATCACACATTTAGGGAGAGCAGATGATATGTCAGCATCTTTATGTATAATCACAGCCGAGTTATTACCAAGCTCGAGGGTAACCTTTTTCATCCCAGCCTTTTTCTTTATCTCAAGACCCACTTCTGGTGAGCCAGTAAAACTAATCATAGCAATCTTATCTGACTCCACCATTCTATTCCCCACTACAGAACCAGACCCAACTAAAAGAGTAATACCCTCTTTAGGTAAACCAGCTTCTAATAGTATTTCCACAAGCTTGGCTGAGGTAAGTGGTGTCGTTGTTGCCGGCTTTAAAACAATAGCATTACCCGCAGCAATAGCAGGGGCAACTTTATGTGCAACAAGGTTTAGAGGGAAATTAAAAGGTGTTATGGCACCTATAACACCCAAAGGGTATCTTTTATAATAGCCAAATCTATTTTTACCTGTTGCTGCAGCATCCAACGGGATTAATTCCCCAGACAACCTTCTGGCCTCGTCAGCAGCAAACTGAAACGTCTCTGAACTCCTTAGCACTTCACCCTTAGCAAATCTCATCGCTTTACCACTTTCAAGAGCAATCGTCTTGGCAAGGGTATCAAAGTTGTCTAAAATGAGCTTTGAAGCTTTGCTCAAAATCTCACCTCGCTCTTTGGCTGTAAGTTTGGCCATTATCGACCTATTATTATAAGCATAATTTATCCCCCTATCCGTCCATTCATTGTTTGATATACATATTTTTGATATCAAAGAGTTATCGTATGGATTTAGTACATCTATATAACTTCCGGTATCAACCCAATTACCCTCGATGAATAACTTTTGCACCTGCATAGCTACCTCCCTTTTTTTGATTAAGATTATCATTTTATCTCTTGACTTTCAACAAATTTTTTATAATTTCGTTTTATATGGAGAACTTTGGCGGATTTGGAAAAATACTCATTACAATAGGTGTACTTCTTATTATTGTAGGCTTATTTTTTCATTTTGGTGAAAAAATAGGTTTAGGTAGGTTACCCGGCGATATAAATATAAAAAAAGATAACTTTAGCTTCCATTTCCCCATAGTTACTTCAATCATTATCAGTATTATTCTAACAATTTTGTTAAATATTTTTTTTAAAAAGTAGGAACAAAAAACCCCGCCATTTAGGCGGGTGTAATTTTCTTGGTAAGTGGAACTATCCTCTTACAACATTTGCAGCTTGCGGACCTTTAGGACCTTTTACGATATCAAACTTTACTTTGTCTCCCTCTTTAAGGCTCTTAAAACCATCCATTGCAATTGCAGAGTAATGTACAAATACATCCTCTCCTGTTGAGCTGGTAATAAAACCATACCCTTTTGTGTCGTTAAACCACTTAACTGTTCCTGTGTTACTCATAACATTTCACCTCATTGTTAAATTACAGAGCTATCTGCTCTAAAATTAATATAGCAGTTTTAATGGGTTTGTCAAACAATATTTTTAAAAAAATAAAAAATGTTTTAAAAAAAGTAGTGAAATATATAGTCAATTCTACCTCTTTTTATTAAATAAATTCCGCTAAATTTCATAACCTCTTTAATTTTCAACCTCATCTCATGCTTGTAGCAATGTATCTTACAATCTTTACACTTAGGCTTGGGGTCAAGGGGACACTTTTCATCCCTCTTCAGAGCGTACTCCAAGAGATAGGCACATTCCCCACATAAACCATCCATAGAAAGGCTTGCCCCATTTTTTAAATGATGCTCCCTGCAGTATATACTTATAAACCTTTTTAAAGTTTTTGCATCTTTTTTTATTCTCTTTGATTTTTCCATTTCAGTAGTCTATACCAGCCTTTTGAACATACTTCTTATCAAAAGCATGACAAGGTGTAACACCGTACACCATAGAGCATTTGGGGCATCTTGCTTCAAATGTCTCCATTAAAAAATGTTCACCACATTCACATTCCACCTCAAATGGTGAAGACATGAATTGATTATTAAACCCCATAAGTCTTAATTTGTCCACTACCTCCTTACCATTTTCAAAATTCCCTGAACAACCCTGATGCATAGTTCACCTCATATATTTTCTAAAATATCACCATTTCTAATCTTATTCCTAAGAGAAATAAGTTTATTATCAAGCTCCTGTAAATAAGGTAGATGCTTTCTCTCCTCTTCACTAACATCAATTACCCTCGATATCCCACCATTTTTGATTACTACCCTTTTATCACCCATAAGGGCTAAAATAGGATCATGGGTAGCCATGAGAACAATCTTTTCCTCCCTGATAAGGAGTTCAAGTGCTTTTTTTCGGTCTATTCCAGCATTTTCTATTTCATCAATGAGTATAATGGGAGATTTACTTAAAATAGCAGTATCAGCAATCATCAAAGCCCTAGATTGCCCACCGCTTAACGATGTTATCGGTGTATTAGGCGCAAATTTCTCCCCAGCAAGCATATTGGCCTGTTCTATTATACTTTTTATCTTTTCATTCACATCATCTACAAGCCTGCTCTCAGCATGCATCTTAATAAACTCCTCAACTGTCAAGTCCATGACAAAGTTCATATTCTGAGAAAGTTGGGCTACCATTTTGTGATCTATGGAAAACCTTCTCTTTTTATCCGGCTCCTTACCGTTTACCAAAATTTGCCTTTTAGTAGGAGTATCCCTTTGGGCAAGCCACTCTATATCAGCCAATAATCTACTCTTGCCTGATCCAGTGGGACCTACAATACAAACAACTTCCCCTTTATTAATATTTAGCTCCACATCCTCTTTCTCACCAAATTTATTTACTCCACCTTTGATGGTTATGAAATAAACCTCTTCGATATCTTCGAACCCCTGACACATAACTGACATGAAATTTAAAAACTGCTCTTTTAAAATAGAAATGCTTAACCCTTTTTCCTCTAAAAGATCTTCATTTTGGGATTCAAAAAATGCTCCAAATGTTTTTGGCATATCATCATCGTGAAGCTTTAGATCATAAGAATCTAAAAAGTCGCTTATGAAGATGTATTCATTTAACAAATTTCCAACAGTTAAATTTAAAAAATCTTTCATATCAAAACTCCATCTTTCTTACATTACCCATTTGATACGAATCACCTATACGCGTTTCACCCAAACAGTAAGAACAAAGAGCAGCTGGCATGGAAAAGCGTAACTGTTTCCCCTTAAGAGTATCTATCGACTCCGCCTCCTCAAGCAATGTAGAGAGTTCAAAAGTACCCTGTCCAGTGATACCGTTTACATGCATGATAATAGCTCTCGGATTGACCACTTTGATCCTCGAAGCGAAAACCTCACGCTCAGCTTGGGAAACAATATCACCTTTTGTTATCACGACAATATCAGCAAATTTCAACATGGGACCGATCTTCTTAGGAGTATTTACACCACTAAGATTATCTATAACACAGATAGCTGTCACACCCTTTATATGAGGGGAACAGCGGTTACACAGCCCTGCACTCTCACTGATTAGTACATCTATCCCAAGGTTCAACCCCCATTCAACACAAGCTTCAACATTACTCACAAAGAAATGATCCGGACAAAGCCCCCCAGCCAAACCCTTTTTTACAGGGATACCTCTTGACTCATAAATCTTATCATCATCCGTAAAAAGGCAGTCAAACTTAACTACCCCACACTTTATATTTTTTATTTTATAGGACTCTATCATTTTAAGTATAACAGATGTTTTTCCAGATGAAGGAGGACCTGATACAGTCAAAAATTTCATTTTACACCCCTACAGCATTTTTTTCAAAAAGAGTGTTTAGCTCTTCTATCAATTTACCAATATCATGATTATATATAAAATCCCAACCCAACCATTTAAAACCTACTCCAGATGGTAAATTATTTGAAACATCTTTATGTAGAGATGGGAAAAGACCCCTGTGGGATAAAATCTCTCCCATCTGCTTACCTGCTATAAACCTTGCTATTGGCTCAAGAATCTCTTTCTTGCATCTTTTGACCAGCATGAAAACAGGTGCCACAATTGCTCCATCCTCTGGCCAGATAACCTCCATACCACTAACATCCCTAACCATTTTAGTAAAAAAATATGGCATGATAGTTATTGCAGGCTTTTCAGAATGCTTCATATTGGCATTTTTCACCATCTGGGATGGATGCATAGATCTCAAAAGAGATTTGGCCAAAGCCTTTACTCCTTCATGACCAAAATCTTTATACACATTCAACAATATAGCATTAAAAAGATCAAAATCACCCACAGGTAAAGCTACTTTTTGTCTGTATTCAGGTTTTAAAATATCAGTCCAGCTTTTAGGTACAGGCAAATCACCCAACTCCTTTTTGTTCACCATAAAAACTGCCACAACTAAAGAGATTATCGAATAATCACCATGGGGATCTTTTATCCTAAGAGATTTAAAATCATTGTTTATATCATCTTCTGTAACGTCTATAAAGACTTTACCTTTTTTGAACAGCCCCAAAGCCCTCTGATCAAAAAATGCCTCAAACCCAGCGCTAATAAAAATATCAGGTAAATCCTCTGCCTTTTGAACTGATAAAATATGTTCCCTTAGATAGTCTAATCCCAAAGATGCCGCTTCAAATTTATATGTTACCTTAACACCCATTTCATGCTCGAACCTTTCTAGAAACCCTTTAAACTCCTCTTGCAACGGCATTCTGACGGGACATGGTAGCAATCCCACTATATTGATATCGTAATCTTTTTTAGTCTTTATATATGTTTCATAGCTATTGTCAGAAGTTATTTTATCATGGAGTAATTTCAAATATGTTTCTATACTATACCCTTTGGATTTAAGTGCAGTAGATAACTTTAACATCTTGCCAACTGTTTCTAGATTTTGTCTGTTAGCAAACTGGGGAAAACCGTTTGCCACTAACACCTTAATTGTTTCAGGATATAAACTTACAAGCTCATATATTGATATGTTTTCATCTATTCTGGTTGTCATAAAGCCTCCTTTCTTTTGATTATACAATATACTTTTTTACAAAAAAGAAATTGATTTTAGTCAAAAGAAATAAATATTTGTAACTTAAAGGTATCAACAATACAATTTCACCCTTTCAATAACATACTCTATCTCCTCCTCACTCATACCGGGCCAGATAGGTAATGATAGAGTGGAATCAAAAACCATATTTGCAACGGGATAGTCCTCATCTTTGTAGCCATATTTTTCTTTATAGTATGGATGCTTATGAACAGGTATAAAATGAACCGAAGTACCTATTCCATCTCCCTTTAACCTCTCTATTAAAGAATCTCTATTTGATACCTTTACAACGAAAAGATGCCATGCAGATATTCGATCATCTTTCAACTTGGGTAACTTAATTCTTTCATCACCATTAAATGCCTGAAGATATCTTTGTGCAATTTTTTCCCTTTTACTACGCATCCACTCAGCTTTTCTAAGCTGAGCAAGTCCTAAGGCCGCATTTATGTCTGTAGAATTATATTTAAAGCCATTATCCACCACCTCATAATACCAACTACCCTTCATCGTATATCTATCCCAAGCATCTCTATTTATACCATGTAACCTATTCGTTTTTATTGTTTTAAGATATTCTGCATTATCCGTAGTCACAGCACCACCTTCCCCCATAGCAAGGGTCTTGGTGGCATAAAAGCTAAAACAGGTCATATCACCTATCGTACCTACTGGCATACCTCTGTAATATGCAGGAAAAGAGTGAGCTGCATCCTCAATAACCGTTAAATTATACTTTTTAGCTAATATCATTATCTCTTCCATATCACAGGGCTGACCAGCAAAGTGTACAGGTATGATTGCTTTTGTTCTTTCCGTAATGAGAGATTCTATTTTTGAAACATCCAATAGCATACTATCATACTCTATATCACAGAGCACAGGTCTTGCACCAAAATATGTAACAACTTCAGCCGTTGCAATAAAGGTATTTGTAGGAAGTATCACCTCATCACCTTCTTTCAAACCAATGGCCTTCAGCGCCAAATGAAGGGCGGCAGTACATGAGTTTACCAGAACTGTCTTTATCTTGCGCTGACTCATGCTATTGATAAAGTGAGAAAACTCTTCTTCGAACTGAATAACCTTTGGTCCCATGGTTATCCATCCAGATTTAAGCGTATCCACAACCGAGCTTATCTCCTCTTCCGTAATCAGTGCCTTATGGAAAGGTATCTGCATAAATTTATCTCCTGTATTTTAGTACAAATTCTGATATTCTCTTTGCCTCTTTATCGGAAATCTTTTCATGGGTGGGCAGATTTATGATCTTTTTTGATATATCCTCAGCAATAGGACATTCCCCTTTAACATAATAAACATTTTCCCACCCTGTCAGATTGGGATGCAGTGGTGACAAAAACCAATCCCCAAGCTCCACCATGCTCCTTTTAGCAAGCTCAAGTATCTCTTCTTTATTGTTGACCAAAACAGGAAATCTTAAAAACACAATGTTAGTTTTTTGACTTTTTAACCTCTCCATTTCCGATGGAAAGTAAGCAGAATAAATCTGACAAATCTTCATTCTATGTTTTATTATTTCACTTTTATTTATCATCTTTTTGAAAAGTAGTCTCTCTTGTGCATAACCCATCCTCTTTTCATACCCCTCAGGCTTAGCATACTCCAACTCATCATCTGAAGAAGAACCTACCGTAGCCCCAATTGACGAAAGTTTTCGATAAACAGACCTTGCAACCCAAAACATCTTAGGGGAGAGCACTTTATCGAATAGCTCGTATTGCATCTCTAATAAAAGTTCTTCCTTTTTTCCTGGTTTTTTAAAAGAATCATAAATAACATCCATTTTCTTTATTAAATCTGAATTATTTACCTGAGCCCACCCTCCGAGCCCTGTGGTAATAGGTTTAGACCATTGGGACGAAAAGAATGAGGCATCACCAAAATTCCCCATCTCGATTCCATTGTATTTTGATCCAAGGCAATGGCAAGCATCTTCTATCAAAAAAAGTCCATATTTTTTACACAGATACACAATATCATCCATTTCTGCAGGGATACCAAAGGTATGTTGAGCTATTATTGCTTTTGTTTTTCGTGTAATTTTGGATTCTACCTTTGTGGGGTCAATATTAAAATCTTTCGCCCTTATATCCACATAAACAGGTTTTGCTCCAGTATAGCAAACTGCATTGGGAACAACTACACAGGTAAAACCGGGCAGAATAACCTCATCCCCTTCACCCACCCCAATACTCTTTAAAATTGCGTAAAGGGCCACTCGTCCTTTAAAGAATGTATATATCACAGACATTATTCACCTTAAAAAGTATTTTATTATACCAAAAACCGAACCTAAACCATAGGAAAAATGTAATGTAAAAAATGAAACAAACGTCGGTAAAAAATATTTAAATCCCTTATCCTTAGCTATCTTAAAACTAAAATAGATATTGGCAAATGTGTAGGAAGAGATAGTGAAAATAAATATATAAAAGAAAAAGGGGATAAATGATAGTACTCCAGAAACAATCAATGATAGAACAAAAATAGCTGGAACTGTATGCCTCAACGAAAATGGAAGCTTAGCGAACTTGAGACTATAAAAAACCCAAAAACCGTTCCAGAAATTTTGTATAAATAACCCATTTAGGTCCTTTCTCGAATAATATATAGTCTTTATATCTGGATTGAGAACAATCTTCCCACCACCTTTTTTTATTCTCAGATTAAGCTCAATGTCCTGATTTCTAACAAGGTTTTCATTAAAATAACCATATTTATCAAAAACCGATCTCCTGTAGCACCCATAAGGTACCGTATCTGATTCGATAGTTTTATCAACACCTGTTCTAAATGCAGAGTTACCCACTCCAAACTTATTTGAAAGAACAAAAGATATACTTTTTGAAAACAGATCATCCGTAGGTGGCACCGTTATAATAACACCACCAACACAATCAGCTTTTTCTTTTATAATAGTTTCTATATTTTTTTTGATAAAATCTTCTTGGACCTCCGTATGACTACTCATAATAATAATATAATCGCCACTTGTGTTCTTTATTCCTAAATTCAATGCCACAGGTGTAATCCTTTTTGGATTATCAGTGATAGATATGTGTAGCTTGTTCCTGAAAGTAGCAATAATTTCTTTAGTCTTATCTGTACTCATCCCGTCCACAAATAGGATCTCAAGCTTTTCTTTGGGGTAGTTTAGTCTACAAAGAGAGGATAAAAACTTTTCTATATGATTCTCTTCATTTCTACAAGGTATAATCAGAGAAACTTTAGGATAATCTAAATTCATATATCACCTTTATAAAATTCTTTATATTATTGCTCCAAATAGCTCTTGCAGAAATGATGTCTTTATTGATCTTTGCAATTTCACCCGATCTCTTTACAATATCTATAACTTTGTTAGGATTACCATCGAAGTAAAGACCATTGTAACCATCCATTACCCATTCCCTGTTGGCAGCGATATTAGAAACAATCGGGATACAACCATAGGACATAGCCTCCAACAACGATACTGAGGTGGCATCTGAATCTGGAATAGAAATGTAAAAGGTTGATTTTGAGTAGATTTTTCTTTGTTCGTTTTGACTTATATAACCTACATAATCTACAGCATCTCCAAGATGTAATTCGTAGATTTTTCTAAGTATCAACTCCCTAAGGGGACCATCATTTGCTATTATAAGTTTTGATGAAGGTATCTGTTTATGAATAACGCCAAAAAACTCTACCAACTTTTCAATATTGTAGTTTTTTTTAAGCATTCTATTCGAATAAAACAAAAACGGCTCCTTTTGACTATCGTTTGGTATCTCTTCAACACCAAAAGGGAAGGTAAGGGGCTCTTTTCCACACAACTCCCTTATTTTATCGGACATAAAGTATGAATCAGAGGTTATCATATCTGAATTTTTTAAAATATATTTTGTTATGCTTTTATACATAAAATTTTTATTTGGTGTAACCAGGATATCACTACCCCAACATGAAGCTACAATCTTATAGTCATAACCATGAAGCTTCTTGAGTAACACAGTAATAAATCCATTACTTGTTATATAATGTGGATTCACAATTTGTGGATTTACATATCTCACCACACCATTTAGTAGGGAAAGGGCTTTTAGTATGGAGAAATTGCCACCAGTAGAACTAAGGGAAAAACCCGCAGATATTACCCTTTTGTCTCCTAAGAGATTTAAAAGATCATTAGACACTTTGTTATAAGAAAACAGATAAAGATCAAATGTCTTTTTCAACTCTTTTGCCCATTTTAACATATGTGGGCTATTCCCATCACCTATTATTAGATATTTCATCAGTTGTCTCTTAAGGTTTCAATTTTATTTAAAATAGCATTATTAAGCTTTTCCACCTGGTATCTCCTGTGACAGCTTTTGGCAAGCTCTATATTTGGGCTAAACTTATCTAATCCTTTAAAAACATCATATGCCCATTGAATAGCTTTTCTTATACCATCCATATCATCATTATCTACAACAAAACCAAAATTACCTTCTTTTATAAGTTTTGCAGCCACATCGTCAGGATCCACTAACGCGATAATCGGTTTTAACATACCAATATACTCAAAAAGCTTACCAGTGTAAATACCCTTTAGCTCCGTTGTGGGATGAATAAGTAGTAATGCATCAGATTTCATCATAAAAGCCAAAGCTTGATCACCTGGTACTTTTTCATAAAAATTTACTTTTCCAGAAAGGACCTTATCAACAGTCAAAGGTTTTGTTACACCAACAAAATTTATCCTAATGTCATCTATAAGCCCATCCAACACCATCTCTTTGATAGCTTTCAAAAAATTCTCAGGATTTCTCTTACCATAAAAAGTACCTGTATATGTAACAGTCCATACATCGTTTTCGGTTTTTACTGGTAGTTTGATATCAAAGTCATAGCCATTCCTAATCTCGATAAACTCCGAAATAGAGTCTGGATATCTCTGTCTTAATTCATCTATAATCGGCCAAGACACCGCTGAAACAATATCAGCATTCTGTAATATCTCTGCTTCATAAGGTTTAATCTTCTGTCTGTATCTTTCTGGGAAAAAGATATTGCTGCTCATCTGATCCCTCATATCTGCAACCCAACATACCCTTCTGTTATTTTTCTTATACCATAGACCCACAAGATGAGATGAAATAGGTGCAAAGGATGTTAAGACAACATCTACACTAATTTTATTTTGATATAGATACTTTACTACATTATTTCCCCAACCACTATACTCATCAACCTTGAAGTATAACAATAAATGATTGTAAAACGCCTTTAAATTATGAAAAAATATATTTGTCTTCCTATCAAAAGTTGCCTTCTTAAATATTGATCTATCAGGTATTCTGAGAACCTCTATGTTATCCCCAAACAGCTCCTCTCTTAATCTATCCTTTGAAATGGTAACCACATAAATTTTAAAGTCCTTTAGATACCTACAAAAAGCTACCATTCTGTTTGTAGCAACAGATTCCACAGGAGGGAAAAATGGTGTAATAATTAATATCTTGTACAACGTATTATCCTTCCCTTTTTCTTATTATTTTTGCAGGATTTCCAGCTATAATGAGGTCATCTTCTTCAAAACTCCTTGTTACGATACTCCCCGCCCCAATTATACAACGGTTACCGATTTTAACACCAGGCAAAATAACCACATTAGCACCTATCCATACATCGTCTCCTATCACCACTGGGCCATCCTTTGTTGGCTTACTCAAATCCTTTAGATCATGCCCGGAGGTAATTATTTTTACACCTGGTGCAAAAAGAAAGTTCTCACCACAGTATAGACCATTATATGCCTGAAAATAACAATGACCACTCACAGCAAAGCTTGTAAGGGTAACAAGATCATAATGTATTCTGATATTTTCCACATGAGTGATCTTGGATGTAAAATGCACAGAAAAATCGATCTCTGATTGGTTCCTTAAAACCCTTTGAAAGAAAAAATTTGTAAAATACAACGGAAAACCTATTTTCCTCAAAAGTAGTAATTTTACAGCAAACCTGCCCCAAAAGCTGTTTTTATCTTCTAAAGTTTGTAGTTTTCGCTTTATACTATCTTTTATTGACATACATCCCTTTAGAAAAAAGATATGATAAATACAAATATATTAAATATATCACACTCAACGATATCGTGTAAAGATACAATGCTAACTTCACACTATTTTTTTGATCGCCAATGTAAAAACTTCCTAAGGTTACTAATATAAAAGCTATTTGCCCCAAAAGATTCCAATGCTGTTTTTCGGCAATATAAAACATATATGTTAGTGGTGAGGTTATAAACCTTACAAAAAAAGAGATTACTAAAATCTGAGCAAAAAATCCTGAAATACGCCAATCATTTCCGAACACGAATCCAAAAATCTCTTCTCCAAAAAACAATATGATAAGAGTTGGAAGTAAAGCCACTACTGCCATAAACCTTAAAACCTTTATAAAAATATCCCTGCATTCCCCTTTTTCTTTAAATTCATCGATAGCTTTTTGTCTAAAAGCCCCAAGAACAGATCCTGCTATCAAAGACACTGGCATCTGTAGCATTCTCTGGGTCAACGAAAAAAAACCAGCATTAATAGCACCAAAAAAACTGGATACAAGCATAACCGGCACCTGTTGAAATCCTGTATTAAATAACCCCGCCCACATATCATACTTTGGAAAATTTATGTATCTTAACGCAACAGTTTTTAGTTCTTTTTTATATCTTAATATACCCACGACATTTGAATCTTTTAACAAAATAATAATATCGGCTACCACTACCCCTAACAAACTACCCAGTATCAAATTAAAACTATTGGGTTTTAAAAAACCTGCTAGCATCTGATATACGACTATAACCATAGACTGGGCTACAGCTACTACAGAGATCATCTTGAAATGACCTGCTCGGTTCAACCTGTGGTAAAGGGTATTATAGAAACCTATAAAAAAAAGGTGTATAGAGCCCAACACAATAAGAGATATAAAATCTTTTAAAAAACCAGCAAAAACAAAAACAACACCTAAAACTAAAATAAAAACACCCGACAAAAGGGATAAAAATATAGAAAGTAATGCAACAGCTTCAGATTGCTCATCATTCTCGGCAATCATAACTGCCAGATCATACCTCCCTGTTACAACGACAGACAAAACCGTCACCACAGCTAAATAAAAAGCATATTCACCAAAATCCTCCGGCTTATACACCCTTGTCAGAACAGGGGAAACAACCAGTAAGATGAATTGAGACAGAATAGTACCACTGAATAGCGTTAGCACATTCTTCAAAAAACTATTTTTACTATCAGGCATAATCCAATAAACATTCGACAATCTTATCCGCAGCGTTACCATCACCATAAAGATTTTCAGTTATAGGAAACTGCTTGTTCTTTAAGTCTAAATATACTTCTACAATTTTATTTTTATCAGCTCCCACTACAACATTAACACCGCTTTCTACAAGCTCCACCCATTCAGTTTCATCCCTTAGGGTTATGCAATATTTTTTAAAGAAATATGCTTCCTTCTGTAAACCACCACTATCAGTCAAAATTAGAAAAGCACCCTGTAATAGAGCCAACATATCAAAATACCCCACAGGATCGATGATTTTTATATTTTCGCAAATCTTAAGAAGATCCTGATCCTTTTCCAATATTTTTTTTGTTCTTGGATGAAGTGGTAATAACAAAGCTTTATCTTTTGATATTTCCCCAAGCCCTATTAGAATCTCCCTAAGCCTTTCTGGGTTATCAGTATTTTCTGCTCTATGGATTGTACATAGATTGTATCTTCCCGGTTTAATACCAAATCTACTATATATAGAACCTTTATCCACAATTTTATTGCTATAATAGATAGCAGTATCAAACATCACATCACCAACAAGATATATCTGCTGCCTTGTACCCTTTTTTAGAAAATTTGGATACCCCTCACGTTTTAAGTTCTCTACAGATTGCTGAGTAGGACAAAAAAGTATTGAACTTATCCGATCGGTAATTATTCTGTTTATCTCCTCCGGCATCTCAAAATTAAAACTTCTAAGACCAGCCTCTATATGAGCAACAGGTATATGAACTTTTACTGCAGACAAAGCCCCTGCAAGCGTCGTATTAGTATCGCCATAAACAAGAACAAGATCTGGTTTTTCTTGCAAAAGGACAGCCTCAATCTTCTCCATCATCTGCCCTGTCATGGCAGCATGGGAAAGACCATTGATACCGAGCTGATAATCGGGATATGGTATCTCCATCTCTCTAAAAAAAACACCACTCATCTGGTCATCAAAATGCTGACCAGTATGAACTATAATCTCTTTTATGTTATAACCCTCAAGAACTTTTTTAGAAATAACTCTACTAACTGCAGCTGCTTTTATAAACTGGGGCCTTGCACCAATAACAGTCAATATTTTCATATCTAACCTTTTAAAATTTTTATCAATGGATAGTAATCCAATTTGTCAATTTGTCAAGAAAGATATTGATTATTTTAGTATTTGCTATATAATTTTTTAATAAATCACTCAGGGGTTTATAATGTTAAATACTTTTCAGATATACGAAGAGTTAAGCCAGACATTTGGAGAAACAAATGCAAAGGTTTTAACAAGGACTCTTTCCAAGGTCTATGAAGATCTACAGAATACAGTCACCAAAACAGAATTTAATGAACTTAAAAATATAGTCTCAGAACTCGCTGAAGCACAAAAGAAAACTGAAGAGAGGATAAATGAACTAACTGAAGCACAAAAAAGGACTGAAAAAAGGGTAGATGAACTTGCAGGAGCCCAGAAAATAACTGAACAACGATTAAACGAACTTGCAGAAGCCCAGAAAAAAACTGAAGAATCCCTTCAAACACTCATTAAGAGAGTGGATAAGATAGAGATAAGATTAGAAGGCATTTCAAACTCAGTGGGGTATTCATTAGAAAACTCTGCTTATAAAGCTTTACCCAAACTATTAAAAAAGTATGATATAGAGGTTAAAGACAGACTAATCAGACGTTATTTTGGTATCAATGAAATAAATATTTATGGTAAAGGAATACAAAACAATAAATCCATCACTATCTTAGGAGAATGTAAAGTTAGTCCCTCAAAAAAAGAGGTGGACAAATTTATCAAAATTGCAAACGTTATTAAAAAGGAACATGAAATAACTGATGACCTTTTTCTTATTTTTGTAGCCCACAATTTTCATCCACATGTAGAGAAATATTTAAAAGATAAAGGGATCATCCACTTCTGGTCTTACGAATTTGAGTAAAGCAATACTACCTCTTTTTTAGATCATCATAAAACACTTTACCCACCGATAGCTCTGGTGGTAAAGGTGCTTCTTCATCCAGATCTAAGCATCTAAGGATATTTGGCTCCACCTCTTTGTACCGCAACCCACTCTCAGGACAAACCATAATACCATCAGCATCAGGATCCTTCAAAATATGCCCATGCCTACTCATCCAACCTTTCTGCCTGCCAGGTACACCTAAAATAAAAGCATAATCCGGCACATCTTTGGTCACCACTGCACCAGCAGAGATAAAAGCATATCTACCGATAGTTATACCACAAACAATTGTAGCGTTTGCACCTATAGTACACCCTCTTTTTAAAACAGTTTTTTCATAAAAATTCTTTCTATTTACCTGACTTCTTGGGTTTGTTACATTGGTGAGCACACAAGAAGGGCCAAGAAAAACATCGTCCTCTATAATAAGCCCCTCATAGATTGATACATTATTCTGCACTTTTACATTATTACCAATAATAACATTCGGCCCTACCATACAATTTTGACCAAAAGAGCAATTTCTACCTATTTTTGTACCAGGTAGGATATGACAAAAATGCCATATTTTAGTTCCTTCACCTATCTCCACATTCTCGTCTATATAGCTTGACTCATGAACAAAAAATCCCATTACACCCTCTCCTTTAAAATGTTATTGACCCATTCAGCACCAGTTTTTTCTAATTGCATCGTTCTTATCTCACTTGTAATCTTTATTGATGGTAATGCATCCATCAAACCAAACCCACCCCCACTTAGAATATCTCTATATGAAGTGGTATGCAAATCAGTAAAACCCTCTGAAAACTCAATCTCCTCTCCATCCATTGTTATACTTCGATAAGTTCTTTTACCTTGTTTTACTGCAGATTCAGGAAGATATTTAGGATTAATACTTAAAAACCATCTTACCTTAGCATGTTCCAACTCAATATAGCCAGCACAAATATCTTTTTCCCTAACATATACCACGTTTTTTTTGAAATCACCAAAGATAAAATATAACATATCAAAAAAATGAATCCCTATGTTTGTTGCTAACCCTCCAGACTTACTTTCATCCCCTTTCCAAGATGTAAAATACCAGTTACCACGACTTGTTATATAGGTGAGATCTATATCCCAAACCTTACCTGGATCCTTTTTTATCATTTCTTGAACCCTTTGTCGGGTTTTAATTATATTTTCATGGAGCCTCAACTGTAGTATTGTAAAAACCCTCTTTCCGGTCTCTTCCTCCAACTCCTTCAAACCATCTATATTCCAAGGGTTTAACACAAGAGGTTTTTCACAGATAGCGTTGGCACCACTCCTTAGAGCAAATCTTATATGGGCATCATGGAGATAATTTGGTGAACATATAGAGATATAATCTACCCCCTCACCCTTTCTTCTGAGCTTGTCTATATGTCTATCAAACCTTTCAAACTCGGTAAAAAAATCTGCATCGGGAAAATAACTATCGATAATCCCAACAGAATCATTCTTATCAAGTGCTGCCACAAGTATATTCCCCGTCTCCTTAATAGCTTTTAAATGTCTTGGCGCAATATAACCCCCTACACCTATTAAAGCAAATCTCAATGGTCTAAATGTCATAAATTCATTCCTTTACATTTTTTCTTTATAATGATAAATACATCTGAAGATGGGAGTTGTCAATCTATTTTCTAAATTTGAAAATGGAGCTCTAAAATGAAGAATATACTTTCTCTAATACTGTTACTTTTGATTATGACTTTTAACATTCAAGCAAATGAAATTCTCCTAAAAGAAGGTAGCACAATCAGTGAATTAGTAATAAAAGTTTCGCCGGACTTAGTTAAGAATATCACTACAAAAGATAACATAGCCACTATATATTTTAACAAAAAATTCAATATCAATATCAAAGAATATAACAAAAAGGTAATCCAAGATATTATAAAAAATAACGACTCCCTAACTATTAAAGCCAACAGTTGGGCATCCGTTTTCGTAGCAAAAGAAAAAGATCAGCTTAGAATAGTCATAGCAAACACCCCCAAAAATGCTATACCTGTAAACATCAATACTGTATCAGCAGTACCAGTAGTTGATCAAACTTACAAAAACGAAGAGTCTGAAAAAATGCTAGACGATCTCAAACTAAAATTTAAAAAGGAGGATTACGACGCAGTTCTACAACTGAGCGATAAACTCATAGAAAAAAATCCATTGGATAAGTATGGAGAAGAAGCACTTTTCTATAAGGCACTTACCTATTATGAGCTTGGTAAAGACTCCGACAAAGCCCTATTTTCAGCATCAGCTCTTTTCGATGAATTCACAAGAAAATTCCCAAAATCCCGTTTACTCGGTGAAGCCATGTTAAAATCTGCTGAAACCAAAGAAAAACTTGGGTTTAAAAACGAAGCTGTCTTTATCTATCAAGAGATGACAAAAAACTTAAAAGATGAAAAATACCTCAATATAGCATACACAAAAGTAGGGCAGTTATACAATGAATTGGGACAACCAGATCGTGCATTAAAATATTTCACAGACTATATACAAAAAACCAAACCAGAAAACTCCCCAATATATGCCTATGTAGGTACTATCTATGCTCAAAAAAACGATTTCGCCAAGGCTGAAGAATTCTTTTCCAAATATAAACCCAAAAAGTTAGAAGATGTTCCAGCCGAAACCTTATACTGGATGGCTGAAACTTACAGACATAAAAACGACCTGGACAATGCTCTAAAAATTTTCACACTATTTTACAACAAATATCAAAACCATAACCTCACCGATATGGCCATGTATCAGGCTGCCGACATTTTATACAGAAAAGATAAAAAAGATATTGCTCTTGGTATATGGAAAGATACAAAAAACAGATTCCCGAACAAAAAAGGTGGTATTTTATCTGCAATCCGTGTTGCTGAGGAGACTTTAGACTCAAATGACCCAACTTTTTGGTCAGTGTATCTTAAAGATGCCATGGCCAACGATATAGATATAAATTTAGCAATGAAAGCCTCTACTTTACTAATCAAATCTATGATCAAACATAAAGAATTTGACGCAGCACTTAAGGAGATTTCTGTTTTTGAATCCAAATACCCCTCCACTAAGGAGGCAAAAGATCTGCTATCTATAAAAGAAGATATATATCACAATCTAATCAAAAACTCCTTCGAAAAAAAAGAATATAACAAAACCATTCAATATATAGACAAGATTATATCTGAATTTCCAAAAACAAAATATCTTAATGAAGTAATTTCCATAAAAGAGGAGATCGATTTTGACAAAATAAAGAACCTTTATAACTCAAAAAAATATTCAGAAGCACTAAAACAATTAGAATTTTACATGGCTTCCAACAAAAACCTTATCCATAAAGATAAATGGCAGACCCTTTGGGAGGATACCCTTTACAACTATACTATGGGCATGAAAAATGACCCGGTAAAGTTTGGACTTAATGCAAGGCAATTTATCTCCCTTTTCCCTAATAGTCAGAAAGCAACGGAATTAAAAGAGCTAATTAGCAAAAACATTCAGAAAGAGTTCGATGAAATAATAAAAAGCAAAGATTATTACAGCATCGTAGTCTTTTACCAGAAAAATAAAAATGAACTTGATCAAACATCAAAGAAAGATTACTATACAGCAAGAGTAGCCATCGCCTTATACATGATAGGTGAGAAGGATAAGGCAAAAAATCTAATTAATAACACCAAACATATTGATACCGAAGTCGAACTGGTAAAATTTATGCTTGGCCTAAATACAACAAAATTTAATATAAACAACTACAATGAAACCGATTTCCAAAAAATAATAGACGAACTGATAAACAAAGATCCATCAAAAGCATTCCAATTATCCTTGAATTATCAGAGAAATAAAACTCTTGGGGTAAAAAATGCCTTAGACTCCTTTGAAAAGCTGGATGAAAATACCAAAAGTAATAGTATAAAAACCCTTCTTACAAGCTTAGAAAAGCTACCTGATAACATAAAAAAATCGGCATTTAAAATATACTACCAAGCTGCAGAAAGAGATTTTCTTTCGAAAAACTACAACGGTGCCATCACCCATTATCAAAATTACCTAAAATTTGCACCCAAAAACGATCCCAACATGCAGGAAGCCCTTTATTTTTTAGGTAAATCCTATATAGCATTAAATAACAAAGACTTAGCCATAAAATATCTAACAGAGCTAACCAAGCAATACCCCAATAGCCAATACTCAAACTTGGCCAAAACAGAGATTGAGGATCTAAAGTGGAAGAGTCTAAAAAGATAGAACAGATAGAACTTTTAAGAAAAGCATTTGAAAGTTTTAACGAAGCCACAGAAAAATTACAGAAATCGTACAAAGAGCTCCAAGAAGAAGCGGAAAGACTCAGAATCCAATTAGAACAAAAAAATAAAGAGCTACAGGAGAAAACAGAACTACTTAATGCTGTTTTAATGAATGCATCAAGTGCCATTATTGTTACCGATGACTTAAACAACATAATACTGAAAAATAAATCGGCAGAGTCCATTCTTAACATTTTGTCAAATAACTTAATTTCAGAGATCTTCAAAAATAAAACTCCATCTGTAAATCTTTTAGAAAATAACGATAGGTATTATAATATAAGTACAGGCGTTTTCGATCTCTCAAACAAAAAAGGGTTTATATATATCATTGATGATATAACCAATATAAAAGAGATAGAAAAGGAACAAAGAAGAAATGAAAACCTAAAACTAATGGGTGAAATGGCTGCAGGTATTGCCCACGACATACGAAATCCTTTGGGTAGTATTGAGATATTTGCATCTCTACTCAAAAGAGATCTTGAAAACGACAAAGAAAAAAGCGCACTGCTCAACTCCATAATAAAAGGTGTAAAAACCATAAATAGTACCATAACAAACATTCTCCTTTTTACAAAAGAGATAAGGTTAAATAAAAAGATGACCTATATAGCGGATATAGTAGATGATGTAATACTTTTCATGAAACATCTCATGAATGAAAAAAAGATCCTATTCATAAACAAAATAGGAGAAGAAGATAAAATCTTTTGCGATGTGGAGCTAATTAAACAGGTAGTGATGAACGTCATTCATAACGCAATAGAAGCAGTCCCAACCGAAGGCAAAATATCTATATTTTCAGAAGAAACCGATGACAACTCGATAATCTACATAGAAGATAACGGACCCGGCATCCCCGCAGATTTTCTGGATAAAATCTTTTTACCTTTTCACTCAAAAAAAGCAAAGGGGACAGGCCTCGGCCTCTCCATCGTATACAAAATAGTTAAAGCACACAATGGAAACATTATACCAGTAAGCCAACCTGGGCAAACAATTTTTAAAATAATAATACCAAAGGGTGATAGATGATGAATAAAAAAGTCTTAATAGTTGACGACGACGACAATATGAGATCTGCAGTACAAACCACTTTGGAGAGGATGGGCATAGAAGTATACACCGCTGAAAACGGTAAAGAAGGTTTGGATATGGCAACATCACAATCTTTTGATCTCATTATAAGCGACATGAGAATGCCCATTATGGATGGAGAAACGATGTTTAAGATGTTAAAAAACGCAAGTGTTGAAACAAAGGTGTGTTTTATAACCGCCTATGGTACAGTAGAATCAGCAGTGAAACTCATAAAAGAAGGGGCTTTTGACTACATTTTGAAACCTTTTGCTCCAGAAGTATTGGAGGAACTTGTAAAAAGAGCATTCGAACTGGAATCTCACCCCCAGCTTATAGAAGATAAAAAAACAATTTTCCGAAGCCCTTATATGACCCAGATCTTTTCTATAGCAAAAGATGTAGCAGAGAGTGAAGCCACAGTTTTGATTACCGGAGAATCTGGAACGGGTAAAGAGGTGCTCGCAAGGTTCATCCACGAACACAGTAAAAGAAAAGGTGATTTCGTAGCTATAAACTGTGCAGCTATCCCCGAATCCCTTATAGAAAGTGAGCTTTTTGGATATGAAAGGGGAGCCTTCACTGGAGCAGTGAATAGAAAAGAAGGTAAATTTGAACTTGCAGAGGGTGGTACATTGCTTTTGGATGAAATAGGTGAGATCCCCATTAACCTTCAGGCTAAATTGTTAAGAGTTTTGCAGGAAAAAGAGATAGAGCGTTTGGGAGGCACTAAAAAACAAAAAGTAGACGTTAGGATAATAGCCACAACAAATCGAAACCTGAGGGAGGAAGTAAAAAATGGTAATTTCAGAGAAGATCTTTTCTATAGACTCAATGTCATCAACATAGAAATCCCTCCTTTAAGGGAGCGTAAAGAAGATATCGAACCGTTAACTCTTTTTTTCATAGACAAGTACTGCAGTATAAACAAAAAACCTCTAAAAAAACTGTCAAAGGACGCCCTTGAACTATTACTAAACTACGATTGGCCAGGTAACGTAAGAGAATTAGAACATACCATAGAAAGAGCAGTGATCCTCTCTAAGGATCATTTTATAACACCTTTAAACCTTTTCCTTCATGGTATAAGCATTAGTAGTTATAACGAATACCTTGCAAACCGTAGTAAACTAAAACCTGATGAAACAGTAGAGTCCAGACCACCAGAAGAGCCAAAGCAACCTATCTCCATCTCAGCCGGCATGACAATTGCAGATATGGAAAGAGAATTAATTTTAAACACCCTTAAGGAAACAAAAGGTAATAGAACAAAAGCTGCTGAGATATTAGGCATAACAGTAAGAACATTAAGAAACAAACTCCACGAATATAGAGAACAAGGTATCAATGTGGATGATTTTTTGATGGAAGA
This sequence comes from Calditerrivibrio sp., assembly GCA_026415135.1. Lineage (NCBI taxonomy): Bacteria > Pseudomonadati > Deferribacterota > Deferribacteres > Deferribacterales > Calditerrivibrionaceae > Calditerrivibrio > Calditerrivibrio sp. Next base: position 44,498 of record JAOAHS010000032.1, read on the forward strand.
TTAACTACTATATCTCCTCTGAATAACATAACAATAAAATAACAATGAAAATCTTAATAGCTACACCATCTAACATTGCAAAAAATCAAGAAAACTTTAAATTATTAAATAACTATTATGAAACTTATATAGAAGAGATGAAAAAGTTTCTTATAATAATCTCCTGTATGCTTTTATTAGATTTTGCCCATGCCATGGAAATTGAACAATACAAATGTATAGAAATAAAAACTGAGATTATAAACATTAAATACTCTGTTAAGAAGGAAAACACTGCTGAGTTCATACTTAAAGGCAATACCATAGAAAATCTGAAAATTAATATTGGAAATCTAAAACTCACCTATCGACAATCAAAAAAACTTGTAGAAGAAGGCAGAGATGAAAAAAAAGATCTTTTCGTAGTTGAGTGTTATGAACCATTTTTTGATGATGAACTATACATTTATAAAGTTAACCCCATTGAGTTTAATAGACACCTTAAAGAAAGAGAAAGAATGTATCATCTATCGAGGATTTCTCCTGTAATTACTCCCCAGCATCCCTTTTATCCCACTTTAAAAAAGGTTTCAAAGAAACTCAACATGAAAATTCCCCACAGAACATTCGTTATACTAAATACCTACGGAGATTTAACCCATGAATTTTTCTGCTACCTCGATAAAAACCCAAAGATGCCCAAAAAAAAATGAATAGGAAATACACACCTTCTACTGATGTGAACATCCAAAATATACAAAAGAAACAAAAATCGAAAAAAGATTTATAGTAATTTTTATTAACAACAAATTACACCAGAACATTATACTTGATTTTTACAAAATAACGTATAAAATAAAACATCATTTAAAAACAAGATTACACCATCAGGAGGCAATATGAAAGCGGTGTTTTGCAATGGTTTTGGACCAGTGGATGTTTTAGAAATTCGAGAAGTAGATATCCCAGAGCCAAAGGATAATCAGGTTTTAATAAAGGTTATGGCTTCTTCGATAAATAGACCGGATCTTGTCCAAAGAGAAGGGAAATATCCACCTCCCCCAGGTGAATCGGAGATATTGGGTTTGGAAGTTGCTGGGGTTATTGAAAAATTAGGTAAGGATGTAAAAGGATGGAATATAGGAGATAGGGTAATGACTCTTGTAGGTGGAGGGGGTTACGCAGAGTATGCTGTTGCTTATGCTAATCATCTTATAAAGATACCAGATTCTATGAGTTTTGAAGAAGCAGCATGTGTTTGTGAATCCTATATAACAGCTTTTCTAAATGTTTTCATGTTAGGCGAACTAAAAGATGGGGAAACCGTTCTTCTTCATGGCGGTGGTGGTGGTGTAAATACCGCTGGGATCCAGCTCGTAAAAGCTCTTGCCCCCAATTCCAAAATCATAGTCACAGCCTCTCCGGAAAAAATTGAAGGTGTTAAAAAATTAGGTGCCGATTTGGTTATCAATTTTAAAGAAACCTCAGACTTTAGCGAAATTGTCAAAGAATTTACCAACAAAAAAGGTGTAGATGTAATATTGGATCATGTAGGAGCAAAGTATTTAGACCCAAATATAAAATCTCTTGCATATGCTGGTAGACTTGTGATTATTGGTGTCATAAGTGGTATAAAAGCAGAACTCAATATAGGTCTCTTGATGGTAAAAAGACATAAAATTATCGGGTCGGTTTTAAGATCAAGGCCAATCCATGAAAAAGGGGAGATTGTATCAGAATTTACCCGAGTCGTCATTCCAAAATTTGCTGATAGAACAATTGTACCAATTATAAGTAAAGTATTCCCCCTTGAAGAGGTCAAAGCTGCCCATAAGATGATGGAAGATGATCTACATTTTGGTAAGATAGTATTAAAAATATCATAATTTAAGGGGCTTGATGCCCCTTTTCACTTCATCCTAAGTATTACCACCTTAATCAACTTGATAGCTAAAACAGATACAATGAGGTAAAGTAAAAAGATCACCACCCACATTTCAATAATTAATTTTGAAGAAGATATAATCTCCATACCCTGAAAGGTTAGTTCAGGGATAGCTACCACAGATGCTATCGCAGTATTTTTGATAATGGAGACCAGATGCCCCATCATAGCAGGTAAAACTGACTTCAATGCCTGAGGTATAACTACTTTTCTGTAGGTTTCTAATTTTGATAACCCCAAAGCATATGCAGCATCATACTGGGTCTTATCTACACTGTTTAATCCACCTTTTACAATTTCAGAAATATATGAGGCTTCATAGACACTTAATCCTACCACGGCAGATATAAACTGAACAATTAAACTTGAGGGTACAAATATTATTTCAAAAGTTTTATGGTAACTCAAAGGCACTAACATATCAAATGAAATAACACGAGCAAATAGATCTCCCACTAAAAAGTATGATATAAAAATAATAACAATAGGTGGTATATTCCTAATAAAATTAAAAAAAGTATCTAAAAAGTAAAAACTCACCCCTCTGTTTATGGACATTAGAAAACCACAAAAAAAACCCATAACAAAAGAAATTATTGTTATCCATAATGAAAGTTTTAAAGTATAAAACAACCCTTTAAGTATCAGCCCATACTCAAAACTATCACCATTGTAGTAATAAAAAAAGTCCTTAACCTCCCCCCATCTAAACTCATACTCAGTTTTAACATTTAAAGTATTAAAAAAACTTAAACACAAGATCAAAACAGTAATGATTACAAAGAGATCCGCAACAGTAAACTTGCTTAAAAAACGCTTCATTTAAACCTATTTCAGCAGAGACTCCCAATTTTTTGTTTCAAACCAGTAATGCTTCCTCTCTTCAAGCCACCCTTCAGCAGAAACCACTGTTATCCAGCTGTTTAAAAAGTTTAAAAACTCTTGATCACCTTTTCTCACAGCAAAACCTATCGGCTCTTTTGTAAAAGTCCCTTTTATAGGCAAATAAAGCTTTGATGGATGCTCAATTGCCAAAAATGCCGGTAAAGGAGCTGATGCCACAAGTGCCGTAGCCCTTCCATTTAGCAGTTCTTGGATAGCTTGGGCTTCGTCATCAAAAAGCTTTATCTGGGCTTTAGGGAAATACTTTTTAGCTACCTCTGCAGCTGTAGTTCCCATCCTTGCTACAATTATCGTATCTGGATTATTAAATCCTTCAAGTCCAGCAGCCTTCGTTTTGGCCCTATTGGCAACAATAGACATACCAGAATAGTCATATGGTATTGAAAAGTTCACCTTTAAGGCCCTCTCCGGTGTAATACCCATACCTCCGATAATAATATCGTATTTCCCCGTCAACAGTGAAGGTATGATGCCAGACCACTTAGTAGGTACAAACTCAGCTGTCACTCCCATATCCTTTGCAAGCCTCTTAGCCACATCAATTTCAAACCCTACCCAGTCACCAGATTTAGTTTGCATCGCCCATGGTACAAACGTAGACATACCTACTATCAACTTCCCCCTTTTTAAAACAGTATCAAGGGTACTTTGTTGAGCAAATAAATTAAATCCATTAGTAAACAAAAACAAAAGGAAGATAACAAGAAGTAAAACTTTTCTCATCTTTTCCACCTCATACTTTTTATTTCTAAAAATCTTACTAAAATAGTAATTATTATATTTATTATAAAATATAAAACAGCAACCGTCCACCAAATTTCAAATGTCAAAAACGATTCACTCACAGCTTTTTGGGCTTCAAAGGTGAGTTCATATATCGATATAACTGATAAAAGTGAAGAATCCTTCACAGTGGATACCACAATATTACCTAAAGGCGGAAGAACAACAGGGACTGTTTGGGGCAAAATTACCCTTCCAAATACCTGACATCTACTCAAACCAAGAGAGTACCCAGCAAGCCATTGCTCTTTAGATATGCCTCCAAATCCACCCCTTAAAATCTCTGCTACATAAGATCCCTCAAACAAAGCCAGTGTACCCACTGCTACCCAATAAGCACTTAAATTATAAATATGACCAACAATAAAATAGTTGATCAAAATCTGAATTATCAGCGGAGTATTTCTAAAGGAAAAAATATAGGCTTTATAGATTATTTGTAATGAACTTAAAGGGGAAAAACTTAATATTGCAGCAAAAGAACCCACCATTAAAGCACTAAAAATTGATAAAAAAGCAATCTCAATGGTCTTAAAAAAACCCTTGAGTAATTCACCACTGATGAATCGACCATATTCAAAATAACCCAACAATCTTGGAATCCTATACCAGTCCCATTTATAATCTACAAGAGTAGTCAAAAAATATAATGAAAATATAAGTATAAGGTAAGATAATATCCTTAATCCCAAATTTCTATTAATTGAAATCATCATAAAAGATCAATTTTTAGCAATAGCCTTTCTTAATGCTTCTTTAACATCCTGTAACTCGTATGGTTTTTTTAAAACAGCAGAAAAACCATAACTGTTAAAGTCCTTAAAAACATGATCTTCAGCATAACCACTTGAAACAATAGCTCTTATATTACTATCCATTTTTAAGAGCTCTTTAACTGTCTCCTGCCCACCCATACCACCAACAATTGTAATATCAAGGATAAAAACATCAATATTGATCCCCTTTGATTTCAATTCTTTATACATTTCAATGACCTCGTTCCCATTTCTACATAGATAAACCGTATGCCCCAACGTCTCCAACAGAATCTTACAAGAATCTAGAATAAGCTCCTCATCATCCATAACTAAAATATTTAGCTTATCATAGAACTCTATCGTTTTAGTAGCCGTATCAGTAGGTGCCCTATCTGTAGCAGGCAAATACACATCAAAAGTACTTCCAACACCAGGCGTTGATTTGATGTCAATATAACCATTATGCCTCTTAACTATATTATAACATATCGCCAAACCAAGCCCCTTCCCTTTTTTCTTCGTAGTAAAATAAGGCTCAAATATTCTCTTCAAATGTTCTTCTGGAATACCACAACCGGTATCAGTTATCGATACCTTGACATACTCACCATCTAACAGTGTAATAGCACTATCACCATTTTTGTGTATATATTTAGAAACCTCCACAGTAATTTCACCTTTATCAGACATAGATTGTCTTGCATTAATCAAAATGTTTTCGAAAACCTGGGATATCTGGTGTTCATCAGCCAAACAATACAAAACATCATCATTAATTGTCAGCTTATACCTTACTGCTGATCCGGACAAAACAAAAGGTACAATATCTGTAATTAACCTCTTTATATTCACCACAGTAATATTGGGTTCTCCACCTTTTGAAAAAGTTAACAATTGGTTTGTTAATGCTTTTGCTCTTTCAAAGCCATTGCGTGCTTTTTCTATTAGATCATCGATCATGTTAGGATCTTTCATCAATCTAATCATCTCAATGTAGTTCCAAATCCCAGCTAAGAGATTATTAAAATCATGGGCTATTCCACCAGCTAATATCCCAATCGACTCTAATCTCTGGGCCTGCTGAATAGCTTCCTGGTATTTTATAGTAGAAGAAATATCCTTCATTGTTCCAAATATGTGCAACTCACCTGCAATATCCATGTAAACACCCTGATCATGGATATAAGCATAAGAACCATCTTTTTTTCTGAGCTTATACCTGCAATCAAACTTTGTATTATTAGGCTTTGGGTTCTGAACTATCGATAAAGCTACATCCCTATCCTCAGGATGTAATAATCTAATAAAATCATTCACATGGGTTTTTTCAAATTCTAATTGTTCTATACCTAAAATATCTTTGATGGCCCCACTTCTTTTTACAATACCTGTTTTCATATTATAATCATATACAATCTGATCACTGTACTCTAAAACAATATTGTACATGTTATTTAATTCATTCAGCTTCTCAAGATACCTGTTTTTCTCCTCCATCTCTTTTTTCAATATCTCATTCCTTTTGGAAATAACCATTATCCCCAAAGCAAATCCTACTGTCAATATGAATATCATCACCTGTAAAGTATACTTACGCCATAAAATATTTTCATAAAAACTATCTTTTTCAATCTTTACAGTATACCCTAAAAAAACCTTATTAACATCATAAAGTGGTAAAAAGATAAGTACATTATTGTTAGAATTTAGTACATATTCTCTGGGTGGTAAGAGCTGTAAGCTCTTCGTTGTATCATTTATATAGATGTCTTTATTTAATTCTGAATACTTTTTATTGTAGTAAAACCCTTTTGCAAACGATGCCTCTTCATACAGTTTTTTAAAAACCTCCTCCTTCATGACCTTGACGGCCTCTTTATAAACCAAAAGAAAAAACCTACCGCTAAGCTCTCTGTTTATATAATTTAATATAAAATCGGTATTTAATCCCAAGTCCACAACCCCCAAAAAAATACCTTTATAGAATATAGGATAAGCTACTCTATAAGCAATCTCATGCTTACCAGTTTCAAGACCAGTAGTCTTAACATGATTATCTATTGCATATGACACAACAGTTCTGATGGACTTGATATCATCCCCATACACATCTGGCAAATGTAATCTTAAAAAACTATACCCATCTTTATCTATGATATGAATCTGGGTATAACCCTTTTCATTAATTTTATTAAACACAGGTAACAGTTTATTATAGATATATTCCCTTGTATCATCCTTACCTCTTTCCAAAATTAACGCACTGTACAGTTTTGCAAGTAACTCAGAGTCTCTTAAAATATATGAATCAAACACAATATCAGAAATGTTATAAAAATCTTTAACAATTGTATTAAATTCAAGGTAAAACTTATTAATTAGTTGTTGATTATATCTACTTAAATCGTTTTTAGTTAAAGATTCTACGATATAACCTGTCAATATATTCGACACCAAAATAAATAATATCCAAAAAATTATCCTTTTCATATTAAAATTATAAAATCTATACCACAAAAATCAACAAAATTATAAAGAAATCAAAAATAAAAAAACCTTAGACCTTGAAAATTGAGTGAGTTTCTGTTATTATAAAATAATGAAGGTAATTTTTGATCTCGACAACACCATCTATCCCCCAGAGTCTGGCTTACTAAAAAACGTCGATCTAAAAATAAATACTTTTATGCAAGAAATACTGGGTATACCATCTTACATCGTGGATAACCTCAGACAAGAATATAGAAAAATCTATGGAATTACCCTCAAAGGGCTTATGATACATCACAATGTAGATCCATATCAATATTTAGATTTTGTTCACAACCTGGATTATCACCTACTACTTAATCCTGACCCATTACTTTACGAGATATTGTCCTCAATAGATGCAGAAAAATACATTTTTACCAATGGATCCAAAAAACATGCAATAAATGTTCTAACTGCTCTTGGCATCCTTGATCTTTTCCACGACATTTATTCCATTGAAGACCTTTCATTTAAACCCAAACCATCTTTTGAAAGTTTCGAAGAATTTATTAAACTTACAGAGATAAACCCTTACGAAAGTTACTTTATAGACGACATGCCAGAAAACATAGAAGCAGCAAAAAGAATAGGATTTAAAACAGTCTTAGTAGGCAACGAACACTGTGAAAATGCAGATATCACAATAAAATCGATATATGAAGTAAAAATATGAAGGTGAGATATTTTTATGGTAAAAAAAGACTTGATTGATATTTACGGGTACTTTTCCCACAATTTAAGAACCTGTACTTCGACAATTGTAGCCACTCTTGAAGCTTTGAAAACAGGTATAATTTCTATAGATGATGAAGAGATGAATAGCGTATATGAATCAGCATACATCATCGACATACTGGATGTATCACTTAATATCTTGATAGACCACATATTACAAAAAAAGATCTACGATTCAGAATATGAAGTAAATATAAAAACCATAGTAGAAAAATTTTTAGAAGAACAAAAAAGCTTGATCACACTTCAAGAAGTTACTGTAAATATAGAAGCCGTTGATTGTAGAATTTCGAAAAGTGGCTATATTTTAAAATATCTACTCCAACTTATTATTTTTGAAGTAATAAAGATCTCTTCCAATAACCTTGAGATAGAAATCTCACAAAAATCTCTAAACATATCCATAGAAGAAGCAAGAGATGCTTTTCCAAACATATTCAAAATAATAAAAGATATCTTTTCTAAACATGGGATAACCTTCGAGTATACAAAAAATAATCTAATTGTGGAGTTTTAGATGAAAGTGCTACTTGCTGACGACGAGCTTAGACTTAGAAAAGTGGTTGTATTACACCTTAAAAAAGCTGGGTTCGATGTAATAGAAGCCAGTAATGGGAAGCAGGCATTGGAGCTTGCCATCAAATCGAATCCTGAGATCATCGTTTTAGACATAATGATGCCTGAGATGGATGGAATAACCACCTGTAAAGAACTAAGGAAACATGAGGAGTTTAAGTCAATACCGATCATCATGCTCACCGCAAAAGCCACAGAACAGGATATCAAAATAGGTAAAGAAGCTGGAGCAAACGAGTATCTCACAAAGCCATTTAGCCCAAAAGAGCTTGTTGACAAGATTATGGAGCTAAAAAAACAATGATCAATGTTGCTTTTTTTGGGAACCAAGAATTAAACAACAGAATAAAAGAATCCCTCAAGCAATACGTTCAGTCAGTAATCTCCACTAAAGCTGATGTTTTCCTAATATCTATAGAAACCCTCAATGATTTTAACGGTATACCAAAACAGTTTGACAAACCATCTTTACTTTATCTTAAAAGTAATGACCAAAAAATAATAAACCTTATAAAAAACTACAGTTTTTCTGGTATCTTACCTGCATCAGCCAACAACGATGTGTTGTTGAAAAAACTGATATCCATCAAAGACGCAGAGCTTGGCAAAACCATCAATGAAACTGAGGTTTTAAGAGCAAAAATTTTAGCAAAAGCAGAAAATATCCCCCCTTTACCCCTTGTAGCCCAAGAGCTTTTAAAACTAACCCGAAGTGATGAAACGTCCTTGAAAAAGATAATTGATAAAATCAAAACTGATCAAGGTATTTCATCAAAGGTTTTAAAGCTGATAAATTCACCCTTTTATGCTCTCAGGAAGGAGATCACAAGTATAGATCAAGCATCCATGCTTCTTGGTACGAATTCCATAAAAAACCTTATCCTTTCGGTCTCCATAGAAGATTTCTACCATAAAAATTTCTCCCTGTACGGAACAAATGGAACAAAACTTTGGGAACACGCATACAACACCGCCCTTATTACAGAATTCATAGGGAAAAAATGTAAAATGGACACAGATGCTTGCTATTTGGCTGGGTTGATGCACGATATAGGGAAGATAGTATTAGTGGACTTTCTCTTAAAAGAGGTACAATCATCAGAAGATGAAAAAAACCAGGTTGGTCTAACCCACGAAGAGGTTTCCGCAATTATCCTTGAAAAATGGGGATTAAGTAAAAGCATTATAAAAGCAGTCAGGGACCATCACACTAAAACAGAAGATACCTTTTCAACCATATTATACTACTCAAACCTCTTAGATAAAAACAGATATGAATCAGATAGCTTTATAGATGAAATAAAACTTCAATTAAAAATAGATATATCAGAACTTACAAATATCCTCAAAAAGGCTGAAGATGTTGACACTGCACAATGAATTAGCACTTGCCTTAATCTCAGAAACAAAAACAGACTTCATAAAACATTTAGAAAAATACTTAAGTGCAAACAATATAAAAAAGTATATAATTTGGGACATAACCAACAAAATTGCTACAATAAACAGCGCAACAATAGATACAGGTGATTTAACCTTTTGTGATCTTATAGATTTAAATTACTACAATGACAACAAAACCGTATGCTTTACCAATGGGATAGAGATATACACTACTTTTTTTTTAGAACATAAAGATAATATACTACTCGGTTTATCAATCTGTGAAGAGGTAGAACCAGATATAATAAACCCAAATCTCATCACCATACTATCCTCAAAACTTTATGATCTTAACGCAGCAGAAGTAAGAACCAGTATTTTTATAGAGTATCAAAAGAAGATCGACTTTATTAAGAGATCCAGCAACATATTAAAATTACTTGATTTTGAGTCTATCTACACAAAGTCCCTTAGTTTTTTTATGGATATATTTGAATCCCAAGCAGGCTTTCTCATACATCAAGGTGAATTTTATTCGATCGGTCTAACAAAGGAAAATATTAAGGACTCCATATTCATATCCGATGAACCTCTTTTGGACTATATAAATAGAATAGAACATACAGAATTTGTGGAAAATGAGTTAACATCAGACAAATATCTTATAAATAACATGTTTTTGATATTTGAGGAAAAATTAAATCTTAAAATTGCTTTGTTTAATATTTCAACTCACTTTTATCCAGATAAAGAGTTTTCAGAAATAGTATCCCACATCACCTCCATAGCAATAGAAAACGCCATAAACCACCAAAGAGAACTAACACTAAAGCTAGAAGAAAACGAAATGAAAACTACCGCAGATATTCTCAATAGATTTGTAAAAAAGGAGATTGAGCATAGTTGCAACAAATATGATATATTTGGAGTAAGTTATCCTGCAAAACAAGCTGGTGGTGATTTTTTAAGTATTGTAAATGAAGATGAGCATATCATGGTATGTCTTGCTGATGTATGTGGAAAAGGTTATTCAGCTGCCGTTATTACAGTAGCCATGTCCACAATATTTGAACTTTATACTGGTTTTAACATTAAAAGCCCCTCAAACTTTGCTCAGTACCTTTCACATTTTTTATTAAACAAAAATTTAGATGGCAGATTTGTTACACTTTTTGTTTGTTGCATTGATAAAAGCACAAATATTATGAGCTACATATCATTAGGTCATGAACCAATCTTTATCCGAAGAAATGATCAGATCCTGCAAATTCCATCAGAATATATGCCTGCAGGAATAATCATCGAAGACTATAAGGAAAAAACATTTCCCCTTGAAACAGGAGACCATATCTTCATTTACTCAGATGGTCTTGTAGAATATACAGATTATGATGATATACAAAAGATATTATCGAGCTCCAAAAGCTCTCCCAAAGAGTTCATTAAAAACCTTTACCACGAACTTGTAACAGACAAAGATCACCAGATGGATGATTTTACATGCATTAAAATAGTTTTAAAGGGGTAGCACTTGGAAGATAAATCTAAACAGATACAAAAGATGTTTGACAATATTGCACCTAAATATGATCTATTAAATCGACTTTTAAGTTTTAGAAGAGATGTTTACTGGAGAAAAAAAGCAATCTCTTTACTGAATATTAAGGATGATATGCTCATATTGGATCTTGCCTGCGGTACAGGGGATATGACCGTCGAACTAAAGAAAAAATATAAAAGTATTAAAGTGATAGGCACAGACTTTAGTAAGAATATGTTAGATCTTGCAAAATCAAAAGTCAATAATGCTGCATTGGTAAATGGTGATGCTCATTTTTTACCATTTAAGGATCAGACTTTTGATAGAGTTATGATAGCTTTTGGGTTTAGAAATGTTGTGAGAAAAGACGTTGGCTTAATAGAAATCTACAGGGTATTAAAACCGGGTGGAGTACTTTGTATCTTAGAATTCTCCCAACCCGAGGGGACCCTTTTTTCCAAAATCTACAGACTATATTTTTTAAAGATACTACCTCTTATAGGCGGACTAATCTCAGGCAACAGAAGTGCCTATAGCTATCTACCAGAATCCGTATATCAGTTTCCTAATAAAACCGATTATAAAACGATGATCACAAATGCCGGATTTAGAAGAGTAGATTTTAACTACATGACATTTGGTATATGCAATGCAGCTATATGCTATAAATAAACAAAAGGAGTTTTTATGGCTTATAAAGATCTTAGAGAGTTCATAGATCTGCTGGAAAAAGAGAAAGAACTTATCAGGATAAAGCAGGAATGCGACCCTATCTTGGAGATAACAGAGATAACAGATAGAGTATCCAAAAATTATGGCCCAGCACTACTTTTTGAAAAGCCTAAAGGGTCAGAACATCCCCTCTTGATAAATACCTTTGGATCCACCAAGCGAATGAACATGGCCTTAGAAGTAGACTCCTTGGATGAGCTTGGTGAAAGAATCATAAACCTCATTGACAGAAATGTTCCCCAAAACTTTATCGATAAGATGAAATCCCTTCCTATGCTCTTTGAATTGAATCAGATATTCCCCAAAATAGTCAAAAGCGGACCCTGCAAAGAGGTAATTTTAAAAGATGATGAGGTAGATCTTTTTAAATTCCCTATATTACAATGCTGGCCTAAAGACGCCGGAAGATTTATCACGCTACCAAACATTTTTACAAAGGATCCTGAGACAGGCACAAGAAACTGTGGTATGTACAGGATGCAGGTATATGATAAAAAGACCACTGGTATGCACTGGCATATCCACCATCATGGAGCAGAACACTATAGAAAAGCTAAGAAGATGGGGTTAAAGAGGCTTGAGGTAGCTGTCTCTTTGGGTGCAGATCCTGCAGTCATCTATTCAGCCACAGCACCAGCACCAGATGGCATAGATGAGATGCTACTGGCTGGATTCATAAGAAAAAAACCTGTAGAACTTGTGAAATGTGAAACAGTAGACTTAGAAGTTCCTGCAAATAGCGAAATAGTCCTCGAAGGCTACGTAAATATAGATGAATTAAGACTCGAAGGACCTTTTGGAGATCATACAGGCTATTATTCCTTAGCAGATATGTACCCGGTTTTCCACGTCACATGCATCACCCACAGGAAAAACGCCATATACCCCACAACAATAGTGGGCAAACCACCTATGGAAGATTGTTATATGGGTGTAGCCACAGGTAGAATATTCCTACCACTGCTAAAGAAACAGGTTCCTGAGATAGTCGATATGGCTCTACCTTTAGAAGGGGTATTCCATAACATCATGTTTATATCCATCGATAAAAAATACCCAATGCACGCAAAGAAGATTATGAACTTTGTATGGGGTACAGGTCAGATGATGTTCACTAAGATGATCGTAGTAGTAGATAAAGATGTGAATGTTCACAATACCTCCGAAGTCCTCTGGAGACTTGGTAACAACGTTGACTGGAAAAGGGATATCGTCATAATGGAAGGACCACTGGATGCCCTTGACCATTCATCCCCTTATGCTTTCTGGGGAGCAAAGATTGGTATAGATGCCACAAAAAAATGGTCATCAGAAGGTCATCTTAGGGAATGGCCTGAAGATATCGTCATGACAGAAGAGATAAAAAAGCTGGTAGATAGTAAGTGGAAAGATCTGGGATTATAGAAAGATTTTTAGACTATTTAGACAAAGAGTTTCCTGATGCAAACTGCGAATTAAAGCACAAAAATGTATATGAACTTACCATAGCCACAATACTTAGCGCCCAATGTACCGATGAGGTGGTAAATAAGGTAACACCTCATCTTTTTTCCCAATTTCCAGACTTCCCCAGTCTCGCTTCTGCAGATATAGATGTGGTAAAAGCGATCATCAAGCCCACAGGCTTTTTCAACAACAAAGCAAACTCAATTATCAACCTTGCCAAAATAATAACTAAAGAACACAAGAATATCCTACCACTAAATATGGCTAAACTTGTGAAACTCCCCGGCATAGGTAGGAAAACAGCAAATGTAATTTTAGGGGAATACAGTTTCCCTGTGGGTATTGTAGTGGATACTCACGTATCGAGAATAAGCAAAAGGTTAGGACTAACTAACCATCAGGACCCATTAAAAATAGAAAAAGACTTAATGGCACTTATACCCCAGCATAAGTGGAGAAAAGTATCTCATCAGATGATACATTTTGGCCGCAAAGTCTGCAAAGCAAGAAAACCCCTGTGCAGTGGTTGCGGAATGAACAGCGACTGCATTTACATTTCAAACAATTCCAACCACCTTTAGCTGAATATACCTGTTTCCATTATACTCATTAAAATCTAAGTTTGCTACAATATCCAAAGTAGAATCTATCCTATTTTCATCTCCATTAAACCACACCCCTCTAAACCTTTGGCCATTCTGCTGAAGGTTTAATGATAGATGTTCCCCAGTACCAATCTTTCTAAAGTCCAATAGCTCAACATTTTTGAAAAGAAACCTCGGATTTTCGTTGCCATACCCAAAAGGCTCCATCTTTTTTATAAACTCTACAAGTCTCTCATTCAGATCGGAAAAACTTAAAGCAAGATCATAGCTTACCTTTGTATCAGAAAACTCCACGTCTTTCAGCATACGATGAAAAACAGATTTAAACTTTTCAAAATTCTTTTCATATACTGAAAGCCCACAAGCTTTTGTATGGCCACCATATTTTATCATCAGGCCGGGATATACTTTATCTATTTCGGATAAAAACCCAAAAAGATCTACACCATCAGCCGTTCTACCAGAGCCACTTATTATACCATTATCATCCTCTTTATCCACATTAGTACCAAAAAGGATCACAGATGTATTATATCGTTCGACAAGCCTTGAAGCAACAATACCTATTACACCTTTATTCCAGTGTTTCTGGTAAAGACATATCCCATTACCATCTGTTTCTTCCATCATAGAAATGGCTTCCTCAAAAATCTCATCGCACTCCTTTTTTCTTGCCTCGTTAAGTTCATCAAGCTTTGATGCAAGTACTTTTGCGTCTGTCTCATCCTCACATACTAAAAGATGATAACTTGTATCAGCTATATCAAGTCTACCACTTGCATTTATCCTTGGTCCCAAAACGAACCCAAGATGATAACTCCCCACATCTCCCTTAAGTCCTGCTACCGCCATCAAAGATTTAACACCTAGAGAAGGATTACTATTGATCACATCCAACCCATACTTGACCAATATTCTGTTGTCACCCACCAAAGGTACAATATCCGCTACAGTGGCAAGGGCAACAAGATCGAGATACTTTTTAAGATCCACCCCATTACCTATCACATTTTTTATCATATGAATGAGCTTAAAAGCCACTCCACAACCACACAAATAATAATCCCCCCTATCAGCTGACGCTGTTAATTTAGGGTTTATAATTATATCTGCGTTAGGTACATCATCTAAAGGGAGATGATGATCAGTTATGACTACAAAAACACCTTTGCTCCTCAGATATTCCACCTCCTTTCTCGAACTTATACCACAATCAAATGTAATTAAAAAATCAAAGGGATCTTTGTCCCATTCTTCTTCAATTCTCTTTATATTTAGCCCATACCCATCCTTAAACCTGCTGGGTATAACTACTCTATAGTTTTTTATACCGATCTCCGACAAAAACTTTGAAAAAAGGACAGAAGAGGTCACACCATCCACATCATAATCGCTGTAGATAACTATACTTTTGGCCTTTTTAAGCTTATTCAGAATTTTTCCAGCTACATCCTTTGAAATAAGTTTTTCAGATTTTTCCAGATATTTTGGATGTGGGTTTAAATAAGCAGTTGTATCAATGATGCCCCGTCTTTTTAAAATCTCCTCTATAATCTCTTCAGGCTTTCTCATAGCTACATCATTTTTATAAAAAGATCCTCAAGATTTGTCTTTATCGGGTTTATATCTATGATTTCCGCAGACATAGACTTTATTTTGTCCATGACTTCCATGAAATCCTCCTTTGATACATCTATAGCTACAATATCGCCACCGATATCCTTGTATTCAAATCCCTTACCCTCTATTTTATCTTTTTTTACAATAATACTAAAACCAAAAGTGCTTAAATGCTTTATCTCTAAGCTATCAAGCTGCTTTATTACCTTTCCAGATTTTATCATTACAACTTTTGTGCAAATCTCCTCAATATCAGGTATTATGTGGGAACTAAAAAATATAGTTACCCCTCTACTGTTTAAATCTTTCATCACCTGTTTAAACAAAATACGCCCCAATGGATCAAGACCACTCATAGGTTCATCAAGGATAAGCAACTTAGGTTCGTGCACTATACTTGATGCAAATCCTATCCTTTGTACCATTCCTTTACTATATTTCCTGATCTGCTTCTTCGCAGAATCCTTCAATTCAAACAACTCCAAAAGCTCCCAGGCCTTTTTTTTGGCTTTTTCAATATCCAACTTATACATCCCAGCAGTGAGCATCAAAAGATCAAAACCGGTAAGGTTGTCATAATATTGCGGGTTCTCTGGCATAAAACCAACTGCTATCCTTGCTCTAAAATCCTCTACAGGTACTCCAAACATCCTGGCTTCACCAGAGTCAGCCCTGATTAAATCCATAAGGATTTTAATCGTAGTACTCTTACCTGCCCCATTAGGCCCTAAAAAGCCATATATCTCCCCCTCTTCCACAGAAAAAGTAAGGTTATCCAGAGCCTTAATCCCTTTCCCTCTTAGTTTAAAACTTTTACAAAGATCTTTTATCTCAATAGCACCCATAATATCACCCTTAATTTTTATGACTTAGAAATGCCATCTTACTTGTCGTCCTAACTTTACCATTATCATCTATATAAAATTTACCACCATAAGGGTCAACAGGAATAGCAGTTAAATATTTTAATTCTACAAGTCTCTCCAATGTAGGTATATCTTTGTGATTCTCCTGATACTTTTTAAGTGCTATCTCAATCTCATATATAGCCTCAAGAGCCTTTAATCTTGTCTCATACTGTTTTTTGATCTCCTCTTTTCTTGTCATTTTTATCATTGTTTTCAAATAACTTATCCCTAACGCAGTCTCCCCTCCTTCATAAAGATACCTTGCAGCAAGGTTTGCAAAAAGTGGTGACCCTGAAAGCTCAGAAGCTTTTTGATAATATACTGAAGCAGTCTTATAATCTTTTAGGAAATAGGCATTATTAAACCCCAAATAAAAAGGTATTTTAAAATCCCATGATCTATACTTAAAAACATATTCCAATATCCTATTTACCTCTCTAACCCTACCTATATCCCAAGTAAACGTAGCCTGTGCAAAATAATAAATATCTTCGTTGTAAGGGTTTAGTAAAACTGATGTCTCGACTGTCCTATATAGGTTATAATATTCGACCTCATCAAATCTCCCCCTGATTAAAAACTCCACCTTACCACCATAGTAAACAATAGATTTAAATGACAAATAATCCCCCAAAAACCATCTGTATTCCCCCACCAAAGCCTTATAAAGCCTACCTGATGGGGTATATCCAAGTTTTTGTATAGTAGATTTTTGCTTCATAAGGTTATGGTAGTCAGGGATATAGAAAATATACACCACTATTAAAAGAAATAGCGACAAGAGATATCCCCTGTAACCAGACATATTAATATAGATCCCTTTTATTAAATATTATTATAGCAGACACCAAAACTATCGAAGTATAAATAACAAAATATATCAGCATCCCTGTCAACATTCCCTGTTCTAACGGTAAAGAATAACTTGCATAAGCGGTATAGTCAAAAGATGAAAAGTTTGGAAAAGTATAATATGCAAATATGACAGTGTTTTTTATAAAAAGATTGAAGTCACTCCCCTCTTTGGTAACAAAATCAAACATCCCTTGGGTAGCATTACCTATGAGATACACTGCCATTGTCAAAAAAATCGGTGTAAAGAATGATGTAGAAAATGAGGCAAACAAAAAAGTAAAGGAAAGCAACAAAGTATATTTCAAAAAAGTAGCAATATAAGCAATAAATACCTTATCCCATTGAAGTGGTAGATCCGACTTATAAAGACTGGCGGAAATTTTTATAGTAAAATAACCCAAGATAGCATTAACTATAGTAATTATTAGCAACACCAAAACAATCGCAACAAACCTCTGTAAAAGATAGTTTGTCCTTGAGATAGGGTAACTAACGACTGTATATGTATATTTCCTTTCTATATCTCTCCATATTGTAATTGTTCCCCCAAATATGGCCATGAGTAACAAAATAAAAGAATTTAAAGACAACGACATCGTAATAGATATCTCCTGCAACTGCCTCATAGAAAAATAGCTAAAAATCGGTACAAAGGCGTAAAGACCAATAAAACAAATAAGCACTATAATCATTCTATCAAAAAAAAGTGATTTTAGCGTATACCTCAATAAAGACATGTTGTACTCCCCAGTGTATTCTTTGAGCTTTAGAATAATATTAGCCCCATATTTCATTGTCAAGTTTTTATTAGGGTGACTTTATCTTTTTACTCATTACTTCATCTAACCTTTTCATAAGTTCATTTATTTTATCCTCATCTGGAAGCAGGTTATAAAACTCCACGTAGCTTTTAGAAAACTTAAGCCTCGAATTAATAGCAAAAAGGAAAAAGGCAGCATCACTCATAGGATAATACCTTATCGATTTTTTATAATAAGTCTCTGCTATATCATATTTCCTACCCAAAGTATACCAAAAACCCAACATAGTATAATAGTACCAGATCTCTTTTTTTGACAATTGCTCCGTTGTTAACTTTATAAGCCTTTCTGACTCTCCGGAGTCAAAACTGATTAGTTTATTGTATATATCCTCATTAGCTGTAGATTTTGTCAAATATAGTTTATCACCAAAGATCTTTTTGATAATATCTTTTTGTTTTTTCATCAGATAAACCTCTTTAGATTTATAACCAAATATCGACTCATTCAGCTTGAATACCGCCTCATAATTATCTTTTTTATAAAATTCAATCAATATAGGATATTCATACGAAAGAAAGACAAAGAGCACCGTAGTAACAATAAACATAACCGATTTAACACAAATAATAAAGGTTTTGCAGCCCCTGTTACACTCATTGTTCTGTTTTACCATATACTTTTGGGGGTCAAAAAGTTTTGATAAAAAAACTGCAAACAAGACCCCGATCAAAGGGTACCTGAATTCCCACTCAAAAAAGAATTGAACAAGGTAAAGGATTATCAAAGCTAAGAAAGGTAGCTTATAATTTTTTACCCCCTTTAAATTAGTAAGCCCCTTATAAAATGCATATAAAATCAAGAAAAAAAATAAAAGACCACCTTCAACAAGTATTTGTAAAAACTCATTATGACCATAAGTAAAGTTACCTAAATTTTCATAACTAAAACCTGTTATCTCTATTGCCTTTAACTGATAAGGGTAATTAAAATACTTAAAATTTTCAAACCCCCACCCTAAAATAGGTTTTTCCAAAAACATAAAAAGCTGTGCAAGCCAAATATTTAACCTCGAATCTATAGAAGAAAGCTGGTTCATAGAATCCTGAATAGTTTTAAAAACAACATCATGATCCGACAAGAATTGATAGACTATAAACATAAAAATGTAGCAAGTCAAAAATGAAACATTGTATTTCCATAACCTGTTGTTCTTTTTATAATTAATATAAATTATTAAAAGAATAGCCAGCAATACACCTAAAAAAGAGGCTCTTGAGGTAGTCATTATTCCCACATAAGCAAAATATAATTTCAAGAACATTATATACCATCTATACCTGACATCTTTTTTATGATTATAAAAATAAAAAAGGAGTAATAAGCCAGTATTGATAAAAAGTGCACTAATATTTTGCTGATGCAAGAATCCATTAGCCGTATTTGATTTCAAATAAATCAATGGAAACAACAAGGTAATATCGGAATCGATAACATAATAATTTATCAATACTAACGTAGTATGTAAAAACGAGATTAGTAAAATAATTTTAAGGGACAAAACCTTGTTTGCCCAGTTTAAGAATATGAATAATAGAGACACCACATAAAAAATAAATATTAGAGTATCAACTTTGTACTTACTAACAATTAAGTTGATTGAAAAAAGGGTTAACAGAAGAGATAATGATTTGATATTTAGAACTATATTCCGGCTTTTAAAAATAAAAAATGTACCCAATAAAAAAACTAAAAAAAAGTTAAAACCAAGACTATTATAAAAAAAATCATTTGCTATAAAAAGATATAAGCAAATAAAAATAATAAAGGGGCCCACAGCCCCTTTATTATGATTTCTAAACATCAGATACTATATTTAAAGTTTGCTCCAGCCGGAGATATCAGCAGCACCTTCTGTTATTTCTCCCAAGGTATTTGTAGCACCAAGTGACTGACCCTTATAAGTGTCATTTTCTTTGTAATAAATAGAGGTTGTATTATTAGTGGTAGCAAACACTCTATTACCTGATGAATGCTTTGTGGCTAACCCATAATTTAACTGGCCTGTGTCAACCCCATAGGCAACATCAACATTTTGCGAAGGTTTAGCTGAAATATTCTGGATATTTGTATCCACATTTAATGCCGCAGTTACAAAACTTGAAAGAGCCAAAACTAATCCAATTACTAATGATCTTTTCATAACTACCCCCTATAAATTATAGATCTGTCGGATATTTTTGATTATCAGCAAAATAGGATTCAAGAGATGTCTTGATATTCCTTAAGTCGCTCTGGGCAGCACTGTTGTAAGATTTTGTCCTGTAACTAGCAAATTGTGGTATCGCAATAGCTGCTAATATTGCAATGATTGCTACTACTACAAGTAGCTCGATGAGGGTAAAACCTTTTTTTACCGTCTTCATAGATCTACCTCCTTATTTTGATGGATATCAACATGCAAATAAAATGCCATCAATCTTACGTCAAAACAACCATTTTATAGAGCGATTTAATAGAATGCATGAATACCAAACTTAACATTTTTGTCAAATAACATAACAAAATAGTAACATACAAAGGCTTGACAAATAGCTTGAGTTTATTTAAGATTAAACTATGAAAGAAGAGCTAAAAGAGGTTTTCGAAAAATACCTCGATTGCTACTTAACTAAAAGAGACATCTATACCACAATAAATTTACTCGGACCAAATTTTACTGTTTACGGAACAGGTTTCGATGAAAAAGGGAAGGATAGAATAACCAGTATAGACTTATACATCAGAGATCTAACACAGGTAAAAGAACCGATAAAATACACAATAGACGAACTCACCATTGTCACACCAACCGATAACATAGGTATAATCCTTTGCGATATTAATTTTGAATTTTATTTATTAAATACTACGGTAAAGTTCAACCATATAAGGATATCATCTATCTGGGTTAAGCATCAAGATCGGTGGCTCATGGAACACAAACATATTTCTTTTCCCACCAAAGAACATGGAGAAGATGAGGCTTATCCACTAAAAGAATTAGAAGATAGAAACATTGTCCTTGAGAGATGTTTGGCTGAAAGAACCATTCAATTAAACGACACCATCAAAGAACTCACGATTACAGCCACTACTGATAAACTCACCGGCCTATTTAATAGACGGAAAATAGAAGATATCTTAGAAATAGAAATAGAGAGATCAAAAAGATACAATACCATTTTTTCAGTGATCTTAACAGACATCGACTATTTCAAAAAAGTCAATGACGAATTTGGTCATGTAGCAGGAGACAATACATTGATCCAATTTTCAGAGATATTATCTTCAAGGCTGAGAAAGACAGATTTTTGCGGAAGATGGGGTGGAGAAGAGTTCATCATTGTATGCCCAGAAACATCTTGCAAAGATGCCGTGATCTTAGCAGAAGATATTAGGAAGTCTATAGAAAAAAAGGTTTTTAAAGGTATTGGACATAAAACCGCCAGTTTTGGAGTCACAGAGTATAAAATCGGAGAAACCCATGATTCACTGATCAATAGGGTAGACAAACTCCTCTACAAAGCCAAATTAAACGGTAGAAACAGGGTGGAAACAGATCCCATATAACCTTAGGTAAAAGCCTGCATTGTGTACAGTTTTCTATAGGTATTAGAAGTATCAAGCAGTACTTTATGTGGAGCAACAGCCTCTATTTCACCATTATTCAAGACCACAATCCTATCAGCATTTATCACCGTAGATAATCTGTGGGCAATTACTATACTTGTTTTCCCTTTCATTAGGTTATCCAATGCTGATTGTACTATTTTTTCTGATTCAGTATCCAGAGCACTCGTAGCTTCATCCAGAATCAAGATAGGTGGATTTTTATATATCGCTCTTGCAATAGCAAGCCTTTGTCTCTGACCACCAGATAACTTCACACCCATCTCACCTATTCTTGTCTCAAATCCATTGGGCATCTCCATGATAAAATCGTAAGCAAAAGCTGCCTTTGCCGCTTCTATTAGTCTTTGTTCATCCACTTTTTCAGAACCATAGCATATATTGTAAAGTACACTTTCGTTAAAGAGAAAAATATCCTGACTAACCATCGCAATATTTTCTCTTAGGGACCTGAGGGTAAATTCCCTTATGTCAACTCCTCCTATAGATATCGAACCCATTGATACATCGTAAAACCTCGGCAAAAGATTTGCAATAGTTGTTTTACCAGAACCACTTGGACCCACTAGAGCCACTGTTTCCCCTGGTTCTACAATAAAATTTATATTTCTAAGTACATACTCATTAGCATTATAAGCAAAATAAACATCCTTAAACTCTATCCTCTTTCCAAAAGCATTGCATATTTTATCCCCTTGTGGTGTTTTTTTGGCTTGATAGGTATCCAGTATTTCAAATACCCGTTCGGAAGCTCCAATAGCAGCCTGTATTGTGCTATTTGAGCTATTAATCCTCTTAAAGGGATCATACATCAACGCAATTGCAGCTAAAAAAGAGAAAAAAGTCCCAGGAGTAGACTCCCCTGAAATAACCTTTGATCCACCGTAAATGATTACAGCAGCAATGATAAGAGACCCTAAAAACTCCATAACAGGTGAGCCAAGTTCGTTATAAAAGGTGGCCTTGATCTGTTCCTTTAAAAACTTATCATTATTATTTTTAAATCTCTCTTTCTCAGCTTCTTCATTGGTAAAGCTTTTTATCACTTTAATCCCAGTAATAGTTTCTTTCAATAAAGATGAGATATCTCCAATCGTCTCTTGACTTTTTTTACTATATTTCTTGATCTTTTTGCCTAACTTAACAATTGGGGTGACAAAAACAGGCAAAACAAACAAGGCAACCAAACCCAATTGCCAATCCTGATATAACACCACAAATGCAAGACCCACAATTGTAAAAACCTCCCTTATCAAAGATATAAAAGCAGGCACCGAAGATTGGATAAGCCCCACATCATAGGTAATCCTCGACATAAGCATTCCTGTGGAACTCTCATTAAAAAAAGTAACAGGCAGTTCTATGATCTTTTCGTAAAGTTCATCCCTCAAACGTTTAATAACCTTCTGAGAAGTAATGCTCATAAGATAGTTTTGAAAAAACCGCCCCACTCCCTTAAAAGTATATATCCCCACAATTAAAAAAACAATTAAATAAAGCTTAGTGGCATCTTTTTTTATAAATATCTCATCCAGAGCCGGTTTCACAATATAAGCTGAAGCCCCATTGCTTACAGACACCACCAAAGATGCAATAACAGACCAGAAAATAGGTACTTTATAATCCCTAAAATATGTCCAAAGTCTTTTTAATATACCCAATATAGCTCCTATTAGATTATTAATCCTTTAATAATTATTTTAAATCTACCGAAATAGCAATAACAAATTTAAAACATGAGCGTTACTATTTTACTTGTTAAAAATTTTATGCTAAAAAAACTACAAAAATGATAAGGGGGAATAAATGCATATTTTAGTCACCGGTGGAGCTGGTTATATAGGTAGCCACGTGGTAAAACAGATTCTTGAATTCACAGACAATCAAGTAACAATATTAGACAATCTCTCCACAGGCCAGCCCAAAACCATAGAAACACTAAAAGCTATTAACAGTAGCAGACTGAAATTTTTACACACAGATCTGAAAAATTTTAATGAGGTGGAAGGAATAATAAAATCACATAATTTTAGTGCTATTATCCATTTTGCTGCAAGCATCATAGTCCCAGAAAGCGTAGAAAATCCACTAAAATATTATTTAAACAACACAGTCAACACAACTAATCTCATAAACCACGCCGTTAAATATGGTATAAACAAATTTATCTTTTCATCCACCGCAGCAGTATATGGTGAACCAGAAAACAACCCTATAAGTGAAGAAACACCTACATCTCCTATCAACCCCTACGGTATGAGTAAATTGATGAGTGAAAATGTACTAATAGACAGCGGTAAAGCCTACAAAGATTTCAAATATGTAATCTTAAGGTATTTTAATGTAGCTGGAGCAGATGAAAAAAACAGAATCGGCCAGTCGTTTCCAAATGCCACACATCTTATAAAAGTCGCAGCAGAAACAGCAGTAGGGAAAAGGGACAAGATGTTTATATTTGGAGAAGACTACCCCACAAAGGATGGCACATGTATAAGAGACTACATCCATGTTGACGATCTTGCTGATGCCCATCTAAAGGCCTTAGACTTTTTAGAAAAAAACTCCAGCAACATCTTTAATTGTGGCTACGGTCATGGTTATTCAGTTAAAGATGTTATAGATGTTATGAAAAAAGTTTCCAAAATAGACTTTATAGTAGAAAAAACAGGTAGAAGAGCTGGGGATCCAGCTATTTTAGTAGCAGACAACAAGAAGATAAAATCTCTAATGGGCTGGTCACCAAAGTATAACGATCTCGAATTTATATGCAAAACAGCCCTCGAATGGGAAAAGAAGTTACTAATTGGTATATAAAAAACTTGATTTAATTAAATAAATATAATAAAAAAACAAAACTAAGTTTTATGAGGGAAAAATGTACGATTTACATACACACACAACCTTCAGTGATGGTGTATTAATACCATCAGAATCATGTAGAAGAGCAAAGGTAAAGGGCTACAAAGGGATAGCCATTACAGACCACGCAGATGAGTCCAATTTCCTTTTTCTTCTGGAGAAGCAGTTAAAATTCAAAGAGGATTTCAATGCCTCATCAGTGGATTTTAAAGTTATTATCGGCTTGGAATTTACCCATGTTTTACCATCTCGTATAGGCCGTATAACAGAAATTGCCAGAAGTAATGGTGCAGATATCATACTTGTTCACGGAGAAACGATAGTGGAACCTGTGGCTGAAGGTACCAACAGAGCTGCAATTGAAGCAAAAGTGGATATATTAGCCCATCCAGGTCTCATTAAAGATGAAGATGCAAAGCTGGCAGCCCAAAATGGTATCTATTTAGAGATCACCACACGCAAAGGACATTCTCTAACAAATGCTTATGTGGCAATGATGGCAAAAAAATACGGCTGCAACCTTGTGATTAACAACGATTTTCACGCTCCCGGTGATTACACAGATAAAGATATGGCCACGAAGATCTTGTGTGGTGTAGGTCTTAACGAAGAGGAAATAGCAAGAGTCTTTGAAAACAATAGATACCTTTTCAATAAACAAGGAGGATTTAATGACTAAACCGCAACAAAACGTTGATGAAATACCTATAGATAAAGTGGAAAGCTTTATCAACAGAAATTTTAAGAGAATAATTGGCACAATGCTTGGTTTAATCGTCATAGGTTTATCCATCTATGGCTTATATCAGTTTTATGAAAACCAAAAAAGTGCAGAGATAAATAAAATTGGTGAACTTGAAGTCAAATTGAACTCCGGTGATATTACAACAGACACCGTTGAAAAATATATAAAAACTTGCGAACCTATAAAAAATCTCAAGGACTACTGCTATTACAGAGGTGGTATTATACTTGTAGGTATGGGTAATGAAAAAGGGAAGGAGTATTTAAAAAAAGTTTTAGGTGACTACAAAGAATTCGCCGATAGTATTCTTTATGATTTAGGTGAAAAGATTGATATTACTAAATACAAAGAGAATGGTAAACTCAGCTATATATGGAAATACAGAGAGGTCGTCCTGGATAAGAGTAAATTAGCCTTACTGGACAACGAAACTTTAAACACAAGACTCATTACAAATACAAAAAACTGGGAGTAGATAATGAAGGTTATTTTTAGTGGTAATGAAGCTTTTGCAAGGGGTGCTTTTGAAGCGGGAGTAAAGGTTGTTAGTTCTTATCCCGGTACACCAAGTTCTGAAATAACTGACAACATTAAACACTACAAAGAGATTTACTGTGAGTGGGCAGCAAACGAAAAAGTAGCTTTAGAAACAGTAATAGGTGCATCCCAGGCAGGTGTCAGGGGGATGACATGTATGAAGCACGTAGGTTTAAACGTAGCAGCTGACCCTCTAATGACACTTAGTTATACTGGAGTGCATGGTGGCGTCGTAGTTTTGGTTGCTGATGATCCAAATATGTTCAGTTCCCAGAATGAACAGGATAGTAGGCACTACGCAAGATTTGCTAAAGCACCCATGCTTGAACCATCAAATTGCCAAGAAGCAAAAGACTTTATCAAGATTGCTTTTGATATCTCCGAACAATTCTGTACACCCGTTCTTGTAAGGTCATGTACCCGCTTATCCCACGGTGCTGGGGTAGTTGAGCTAAAAGATAGAGTAGAGCTACCCTCAAAAGGTTTGGAGATCGATATACCTAAATGGGTCATGGTCCCTGCAAATGGTAGGGGAAGACACAAGTTTGTGGAAGAAAGACTTATAAAGTTACAAGAGCTAAGCAATAATATAGATTTAAATAGAGAGGAATTAAAGTCTACAAGTATCGGTATTGTTTGTTCTGGGATCGTTTCCCAATATGTGCAAGAGGCCCTACCGGATGCATCCATATTTAAGTTAGGAATGATATGGCCGCTACCTATAGAAAAGATAAAAGTCTTTGCAAAAAAAGTAAAAAAGCTATATGTAGTAGAAGAACTTGACAATTTCATCGAAACAGAATTACTTGCAGCGGGAATAAAGCTACAAAAACTCAATCGATCACCTCTCGGAGAACTATCTGTAGATATTGTCAAAAAGCTTTTTAACAAAAAACTCCCCTCCACAAAAACCATTGAGAATTTGCCCGGTAGACCTCCATCAATGTGTGCCGGCTGCTCCCACCGGGGTATCTTTTATGCCCTAAGCAAACTTAAGTTGTATGTTTCCGGTGATATAGGTTGCTATACTTTGGGGTTATTACCACCTTTGAGCGCTATTCATTCTACTGTTTGTATGGGTGCCAGTGTTTCGATGGCACATGGTATCGACAAAGGATCAGACGGTGAACTTGCTAAGAAGTCGGTAGCTGTCATAGGAGACTCTACTTTTTTACACACTGGTATAAACGGTCTTATAAATTCTTTTTACAACAAAGGTAAAAGCACCGTGATCATTTTGGATAACACCACTACAGGCATGACTGGGCATCAGCCAAATCCAGCTACTGGCTTAAGTATAAGACAAGAACCTGCCCCAAAAATAGACATAGCAAAGTTCTGTGAAGGTATGGGTATTAAAAGGGTCAGGGTGGTGGATCCTTTTGATATAGATGAATGTCTTCGGGTCATCAAAGAAGAAGTAGAGGCTGATGAATTGAGTGTTATCGTCACCAATAAACCCTGCATATTCGTAGATAGAACCGTAATAGCCTCACCATTTTTCATCGAAAAAGACAAATGTACAGGCTGTAAAGCATGTACCAAAATAGGTTGTCCAGCCATATCGTGGCTAAAGAATGAGAGAAAAGCACTCATAGATGAAGCTATATGTACAGGATGTGAGCTTTGTGTAAAGGTCTGTAGATTTGGTGCAATAAATCAGAGGGGTCAATAATGAAAAAATGTGATATATTAGTTGTTGGTGTTGGTGGGCAAGGAACAGTTCTTGCCAGTGATATAATATGTAATGTAGCCCTTTTAGAAAATTTTGATACCAAAAAAAGTGAAATACACGGTATGGCCCAAAGAGGCGGTAGTGTAGTAAGCCATGTAAGGATCGGAGAAAAAGTTCTTTCCCCAATCATCCCTACAGGTGGTGCTGATATTATACTCTCATTGGAAAAAATGGAGTTTTTAAGATATTTGGAATATGTCAATAAAAAAACGATCCTCATTAGTAATACTCAAAAGATAATCCCCACAAGCATAATAAACGATGCTGAACTGTACCCTGACAAACAGGTAGAAGAAAACTATCCTCTCTTCAAAAAGCGGTACCTTTTCGATGCATTTACGATAGCCAAAGAAAGTGGTAACCCTAAAGGTGTCAGTGTAGTCTGTCTTGGGTACTTATCAAATTTTCTACCCTTCTCTGTGGAAAACTGGGAAAAAGCCATCGAAAAAAAGGTACCACCCAAAACTATCGAAGTAAATATAAAAGCATTCCATAACGGTAGAAAACAGAAAAAATAACATGTATTATTACAAAAAGATATTCGATATTCTGCCAGGGTACATCTTCATCCACGATAACGATGGTAATATAAAGAAGATGAATGCCCCGGCAGCTACTTTATTTAAAAACTATGATAATATATATAAAATAATAAAGGATGAAAGGATCATCAATAAAATTTTCAATTTCTCCAGTAACCTCACCCTTAAAGCTGGAGAAACTACATTGATACTACCCAATAACGAAAAGATAGTTGTAGATATCACCACCAAACTTTTTGAAACCGGATTTAAAAAACACCTTAAGCTAACTATTTTTAAAGATATCACTAACATTAAAGAGGTGGAAAAGCAATTTTGTTTAGCCCAAAAACAGGAAGCAATTGGAGCTATGGCTGCAGGTTTTGCCCATGATTTTAAAAACATTTTAAACAATATTAAAATATATTTAAAACTTATAAAACAATCAAAATCCCTCGATCAAATTTATGATTATGCCAATATCATAGAAGATATGATAAGGGATTCAAATGATTTTATAAAACATATCCTGAGTATCACAAGGGATACCTCTTCTAATTATGAGGAAGTGGTTATTTCAGAGCTTTTAAGGGAAGATATAGAGATTATGGAACGTGTTCTACCTAAAAATATCTCAATAGAACTCGTGGATATGGCAAAAAATGCCGTGGTAAGGATAATCAAAAGTAGATTTACCCATGCTATATTCAACTTATGCTTAAACTCTGTGGAAGCAATAGGAACAAAGCCAGGCAACATCATGATTAGTATAGAAAGAGCCATATTAGACAGCAAACCATTTGTAAGAATCTCGGTAACGGATAACGGTTGCGGTATCCCTCAAAAAATAATAGACAAAATTTTTGACAATTTCTTCACAACAAAAAGCAATGGATCTGGCTTAGGCCTTTCTATGGTAAAATTAGCTATAACCGATTTCGGAGGACATATTAAAGTAGAAAGCGAAGAAGGGCATTGGACAACATTTAAGATCTTTCTTCCGGAAGTGATTTATGGAGAATCAGAGTGAGATCTATAATCTCCTCAATCAACAACATTTAGAAATACTCACCCCTGTACTGAAACACTCCACTTTTCTACGATCCAGAATCATCTCTGATCCGTATATTGCCATCAAAGCCTTAGATAAACTTGGTACAACAAGAACAAAAGAAACTATATTTAATGAAATCATTGCTTCGAACCCTTTTTCAATGGCTGAAGAGGATTTTCTGTCATTTCTGAGGGATTTCAAGTTTATAGAATACATCTTAATTGCAATGGAAGAACTTTCTCCGAACCGTGATCTCCATAGTATTACCTCTCACCTATCTTCCTTCGCTTCTGCGATGCTGGAGATAGCATACCAATATGGGTATAAAAAACTCTCCCAACTTTATGGTACGCCTCAAGATGAAAACAATGATATAGTAGGTTTTGCAGTAATAGGACTGGGTAAACTTGGAGGATGGGAGTTGAATTTTAGTTCAGACATAGATATCATGTATGTTTACGGTACCGAAAAAGGTAAAACATCTGGTGGAACAAAGGGTAGACTCACCAACCACGAATTTTTTGTAAAGTTAGGGGAAAAGATAAAATATTACATCAGCGAAAGAACTGAAAAAGGCTTTGTCTATAGAGTTGACCTGCGTCTAAGACCTGATGGGGACAAAGGTCCCCTTGCCATGCCTATACGAAGCTATGAAACTTATTATGAGCTTTACGGACAAAACTGGGAACGGATGATGCTACTTAAAGGTAGTGTTGTAGCAGGTGACAAAGAGATAGGTGAAAAGCTACTTTCCCAACTTAGACCCTTTATATTCAGAAGAAGTATCGACTACAAACTCATAAACGATCTTTTGGATATTAAATCTAAAATAACCAGCAGAGTAAAACTTAAAGGCTCCAAAAAAGATGTCAAACTGGGATA
Organism: Calditerrivibrio sp.; assembly: GCA_026415135.1. Classification (NCBI taxonomy): domain Bacteria; kingdom Pseudomonadati; phylum Deferribacterota; class Deferribacteres; order Deferribacterales; family Calditerrivibrionaceae; genus Calditerrivibrio; species Calditerrivibrio sp. The sequence continues at coordinate 74,564 of JAOAHS010000032.1, forward strand.
CGGAGGTATAAGAGAGATAGAGTTTACCATTCAAGCCTTACAAATATTAAATTATCCCAAAAAACCTTTCATATACAAAAAAAACACATTAGAGTCTATAACCCTTCTAAAAGAACATGGTGTTCTAACACCAGAAGAAGCAAGCCTCCTTGAATATGCTTATCGTTTTTTGAGAAAACTTGAACACATGGCACAAATAGAATTGGAACAACAAACATATGTAATACCAGAAGACTCAGAGCGGTTTGATCTATATGTGGAAAGAGCAGGATTCAATTCAGCTGAAGAGCTTTTTGAAGAATACCATAGAGTTACAAACCAGGTCAATAAAATATTTAACTCTATCATATCAGAAGAAAAACCCGACTTATCTAAAATCATTGCAGATGAAGAATTAGAAATAGAAGATCTCACCTACTTTTTTAAAGAAAATGGTTATAAACATCCAGAAACCGTTGCAGAAATAATAAAAAAGATATTTACAAAAAAAGGCAGAGGTTCAAATGAAACAAAATTTCTACTAAAAATTATGGAGATTATACTCAATGAAATAAGAGAGTTAAATGAATCCCCCAAAATCCTTAACTTTTTTGATAGATTTTTCCAGCGATCAGACACCATATATCTCTTTTATGATATATTTGCAAGTTCACCAATAATACTTAAAAAACTTATCAATATTATCAAATATAGCAACTACCTACCAAATCTTATCCTACAAAACAAAAACCTTTTAGACTATATCTACGACCCAAAAGACTCAGATTATACCTCTAACAATATCTATGAGATTTTCTTAGATAGTATATCCAATATTGAAGATGAAGAGTTTGAATACAATCTCACTAGAAAAAAATTTCAAGAACTATTTTTCAACATAGCATACTCCTATCTAAACAACGGTATAAATGTGGTAAACTGTGGCAAAAGTCTTACCCAGCTTGCCCATGCTGTAATAAATTTCGCTTTTTACAAAGAGTATGAGCGAGTAATAAAAAAATATGGTAGACCAATGAAATCTGATGGATCCCTCTGCGATTACCTGATTTTAGGTATGGGGAAATTGGGAAGTCAGGAGATGAGCTTCGGTTCGGACCTTGACATTATTGTTCTTTACGAAGATGAAGGTTATACAGAAACTGGTAAAACAAATCAGGAATTTTTCTCAAAATTGGTCCAAAAAGTAATCTCATACTTAGCTACCCCTACTGTATATGGCATTCTTTATTCCATAGATATGAGATTAAGACCAAGTGGGTCAAAGGGAGCTTTAGTCACGACTTTTAGATCTTTTAAAGAATATCAGTTTAATAAAGCTATGCTCTGGGAAAAACAGGCATTACTCAGAGCCGATGTGATCAATAAAAATAGCTCTTTGTCAGATCCTTTTTACACACTGGTTAACGATGTCCTATTTACTAAGTCTTTAAATCAGTCAGAAATAAATGAAATTTATGATATGCGAATGCGTATCCAAAGGGAAAAAGGGGAACCTTATGAAATGTATGATATTAAAGCTGGTTTAGGTGGTATCATAGATATAGAATTTTCTATTCAAATGCTACAGCTAAAACATGGTCACGAACAGCCAGAGCTTAGAAAAAGAAACAGCCACGACCTTTTACATATTATAAAAGATTTAGAATTAATAAAGGGGAGAGATTTCTATTCATTTCACAATAATTATATATTCTACAGAAACTTAGAAAACATTATAAGAATCATAGATAACAAACCATCGTCAAAACTACCTAAATCTCCTGAATATATTCAAAAAATAGCTGAATTTTTAAATTTTAAAAATAGTGAAAAACTTTTCTCCCAGATTGATGATAGCAGAAAATCTGTCAGAAACACATTTAATAGATTATTTGAGTTTTACAGTACTATATGAAAATCCTGTTCATATTAGATTATGACACTTATAAAAGTAACCTAATAAATACCTTTATTAAATCTGTACAATACTCTGATATAATTTGGTTTAGAGTTAAAAAGATAGATACCAAAGAAATGTTTAACATCATGATTAATCTAAGGAAATTAGCACCTGAAGCTAAATTGATTGTTTCAGAAAGAGCAGATCTTGCTAAAATGGCAGGTTTTAATGGGGTTCATCTCGGTGCCCATTCAACACCACCAGAAGTTATAAAGAAGAAATTTCCTGAACTTTTGATAGGATATTCAGCCCATTCTCTAAAAGAAATTAAAGAAAATGAAGCTGATTATTTTACACTTAGCCCTATTTTCTGGACAAAAAAAGAATACAATGTAACCCCTATAGGAGCCATAGATATAAGTGATTATAAAAAAAAGATATTTGCATTAGGAGGCATTAACAAACACAATGTTTGCCAGTTACGTGGAAAAGGATTTTATGGTATTGCAGGGATATCTTTTATAAATGATATAGAGGAGCTACCCAACTTAGTTAGGTAGCCCGCCAACCAGTTTGAAATCGTAATCTGGATCTTCTATCTTATGTATTTCGAAGTTTTTAAAAATCCAGCCCTCGTGAACATTTGATTTGGTAGTAATCTTTACCTTTACCGCCGGGTTTTTCTCTTCCGCTGAGGCTGATGTAATATTCTCTGTTCCCATTGTAAAATCTGGCAAATAAGCTTCTACATATATCTTGACATTCGTGTTTGGTACTGTAGTCTCTTTACCTATCTCAGCCTTAGTAGTGATGGTTTTATTATCCTTTAGACTAATTACATTGATATTTACAAATTTAAACTTTTTAGCCACATCATTAGGTACCACTATAGGCTTTGGCTGCTTTGCCTGCATAGTAGTATCGCCATGAGGGTTAACAGGATTATCTTTCTGCTGAGCAGTCCCCATTGTTGATGCCTGTTTATCTGTTTTTTGATTAGATGGATCTTCTTTTACAGTATTTTGTGAGCATGATAAAATAAAAGTAGACATTATAATAACAATTGCTAAGGTAAATATCCTCATCATCATCTTCTCCTTATTATAAAAAACGGAGAGAAAGGGATTTGAACCCTTGGTACCCCTTTTAAAGGGTACACTCGATTAGCAATCGAGCGCCTTCGACCCGACTCGGCCATCTCTCCATTGTGAAATGCATTTATACAGTAAATGTCTTAGTATGTCAAGGTTTTTGATATTTCTATACTGAAGGTATTTCCACCCATTCCAAATTACCAACATTCCTCTTACCACTATCAAACTCTATACCCACAAGGTATATATCCTTACCCATTGAAAGATATTTCTCATAATACCTTTTACCCTTTATCTGCTCCAATGCTCCACCCTCATCAACCTTAAACTCCATCACATACACCACATCTGGAAATATCAGCGTCAGATCTATCCTACCTTTATTCGTCACATCCTCACCTATCACCTCCACACCCATACCCTTCATGTACGCATAAAACACTGACACATAATAACCCTCCCTCTCATACATC
>JAOAHS010000033.1 GCA_026415135.1 Calditerrivibrio sp.
ATAGTCCTGTTCAATATTTTTATTCTTCAGATCTTAACCGGTTTTGCCCTCTGGGCTCAAGCTAATCCCGATAGTCTATTATATACCCTAACAGGTTGGATATTCTCAATAGCAAGTAATCAGTGGGTAAGATTTTTTCACTATTTAGTTATGTTTCTCATAGGTGGTTTTGTAATAAATCACTTGTATAGCGCTGTATTATTTGACTTCAAAACGCAGTCTGGTGAAATCAGTTCAATATTCTCTGGTTGGAAACCTCAAAGGGATTAAAAAGGCAGGCTACCAGCCTGCTCTTTTTGTATTTACTAAAGGAACAATTTATTTGACCGATCTATTGATTGACTTTTAAGAATATGATATAATTATATATTATATTGGAGGTTTATTATTATGAGCGTTAGGTTTAGATTAGCATTGTCTTTTATTATAATGTTTTTGATAATACTGTTCATATCCATTTATTCATTCCAACAGATTAAGCGCAATAACTTCTTTGTGGAAAATATATACAAAGAGAAGATGAAATCAATAGAAAACATGTTCAGGTTTTATAGAAATGCCACAAATGCTTTTGATAACGTTTTTAGAATTCGTGATGATCTTGCAAAACACACTAATCTTGATAAAGCAATTGAAAATACCAGAAAGGCCTACGTACAGATAGAAGAAGCCAACAAAGGTTTTGAAGTAATTAAACAGAAAATTGCCTTTGAATCAGCAAAAGAGTTAGATGTTGCGATGAAGACCGTCATAAAAGAGTTTAATGAGTTGAAAACAGCTGTAGAAAAAAAAGATACACAGAAAGCTTTAGAGATAATTGAGGTATTATCAGATGATGTTGAAAATTTAAAAGAAGCTATCCTTGTCGTCGTGGATGACATACAATTTAGTACAAAAGACTTTTACGATGAATCTAAATATATTTTCAAAAAATCTATATTTGTCCTAACAAGTGCCATCGTTATTGCTGTTTTATTATTCATCATAATAAGTATCTTCCTGGATAGATCTGTCATAAAACCAATAAACAACACAACAAGCATGTTAAAAGATATCGCAGAAGGTGAAGGGGATCTTACAAAAGAGATTATAACAAGGAAATGTGAAAAAGATGAAATATGCCAGTTAGCCACATATTTTAATAATTTTGTTGCTAAACTAGGAAATATCATTAAGGATCTTAGGGATTATGCAAACGAAAATAGTACTGAAACAAAATCTATATCAACAATGATGGAAGAATTAGATAAAACCGCAAGCTCCTTAAACGATATAGTTTCCTCACTATCTTCAGCTATAGAAGAGATGAATGCAAATGTAAGAACAATAGCAGACAATTCAAACCATCTCACTGAAATGTCGGAAGAGGTAAGCAATTCCGTTACAATAGGGAGTAAAAATGTTGATGAAAGTATCAAAAGAATTACAAAGATAGGTAATGAAACCAATAACCTTTTAGATCTTTTTACAAAGTTCAACGAAAACGTTAAAAAAATCGAAGAAGTAGTCATAGTAATAAACGATATAGCAGATCAAACAAACCTGTTAGCTCTGAATGCAGCAATAGAAGCAGCACGTGCAGGAGAACATGGTAGAGGCTTTGCTGTCGTAGCTGATGAAGTAAGAAAATTAGCAGGCAAAACATCCGACTCAACAAAAGAGATCGAAAATATCGCAAGAAGCATTAGTAAAGAATCCCAATCAGTTCAAAACAGTATAGAAAACGTCAATCAAGAGGTGGAAATGGGTGTTGAAAAAATTAGTGAGTTAAAAGGTGTTTTTGGTCGTATATCAGAAAACATAGCAAACCTTAAGAATAAGATAAATAACATCAATATATCAATAAATGAACAATCATCAGCCATGAATGAGTTGGCTGTACAAACAAACCAGGTCACATTAAGCACCCAAGAGATCAAATCTGCTATAGATAATGGTGTCCAATCAATAGAAACTCTTGAACAAACAGTCGAGAAGATGAATAAAATCGTCAGAATGTTTAAAATAAAAGATTAAACACATCAATATAAAACTACGGGCAGCCTTTGCTGCCTTTTATTCTTTAATTAACCCTTTGAATTTTATTATTTTTATATTATAATCAAAAAGCAAAAGGTTGGAGGAAGATATGGATAATGAAAAATTAAAAGCATTAGAAGCAGCTTTATCCAAAATAGAAAAAGACTTTGGCAAAGGCGCCGTAATGAAGCTTGGAGATAAGGCCATAGAAAAACCGCCCGTGATCCCAACAGGTATACTTACATTAGATGCAGCTCTTGGAATTGGAGGTGTTCCGAGGGGAAGGATCATCGAAATCTTCGGTAGCGAATCAAGTGGTAAAACCACCGTTGCCTTTCATATCATTGCCGAAGCACAAAAATTAGGTGGGATTGCCGCCTTTATAGATGCGGAACATGCAATGGACCCGGTATATGCAAAAGCTATTGGTGTTGATGTGGATAACCTTCTAGTAAGTCAACCGGATAACGGTGAAGCAGCCCTTGACATTGCAGAGACACTAGTAAGAAGTGGTGCTGTTGATATAATTGTTATTGACTCCGTTGCGGCCCTTACACCAAAAGCAGAGATCGAAGGGGAAATGGGAGACTCTTTCATGGGTTTACAGGCAAGACTAATGAGTCAAGCACTAAGAAAGCTAACAGCTATAGTCAATAAATCAAAAACAGTACTAATATTCATAAATCAAACAAGACAAAAAATCGGTGTAACCTATGGTAACCCTGAGACAACTACAGGTGGTAATGCCCTGAAATTTTATGCTACCATCAGGATAGAGGTAAAAAAGGCTGGACAGCTAAAGGATAAAGAGGAAAATGTAGGAAGCGAAACCATAGCAAAAGTGGTCAAAAACAAGGTTGCACCACCTTTTAAACAAGCCAAATTTGATATCCTTTATGGTACCGGCGTGTCTAAGGAAGGTATTATCATAGATTTGGGTGTAGAAGAGGGGCTGATAGGAAAATCTGGAGCATGGTTTAGTTATAAAGACACAAAAATAGGTCAGGGTAAAGAAAACGCAAGAACCTTTCTAAAAGATAACCCAGAGATCATGAAAGAGATCGAATCCGAAATAAGAAAAAAACTGGGTTTACCTATCCTTGAAAACTGATGGTTACACAAGGAGTGAACAGTGATAGATGATATATTAAAATCTGCTTTCATTAAAAAAGCTTCCGATATACATCTTAAAGCAGGAAAAAACCCTATTTTTAGGATAAATGGACAACTCATCCCGTCAATCGATTTCCCCAAGCTCACCCCTGAGGATACAATAAAAATAGCAGGCACAATTATGAGTAACCATGTCAAAGCAAAGTTTAAAGAGCAGTTTGAAGCTGATTTCTCTTACAGTGTAGCTGGTGTTGGACGTTTTAGGGTAAATGCATATATTCAAAGGGGAACGGTGGCTCTCGTTTTTAGAACCATACCTCAGGAAATACCATCTTTAGATAGTTTGGGTCTTCCCCCTGTGATCTCAAAAATTGCCGAAGAGCAAAGGGGTCTCATCCTTGTTACAGGTACCACGGGTAGTGGAAAGTCAACAACCTTAGCAGGTATGATAGACTATATCAATTCCCACGACGATGTTAACATCATCACCATAGAAGACCCAATAGAATTTTTACATAAAGATAAAAAATCTATAATATCCCAAAGGGAGATAGGCACAGATACCCTATCTTTTTCAGAAGCACTAAAAAGATCACTTAGACAGGATCCAGATGTTATCCTGGTTGGTGAAATGAGAGACTTAGAGACAATAGAAACAGCCCTCCATGCAGCAGAAACCGGCCATCTGGTTATGAGCACCCTTCATACCTTAGATGCACCAGAGACTATAAACAGAATAATTTCCATGTTCCCCCCCTATCATCAAAAACAGATAAGAATCCAACTGGCCTCGGTACTAAAAGCGATTATTTCCATGAGACTTGTACAAAGAAAGGATGGAACGGGAAGGGTTCCTGCTGTAGAGGTTATGATTAATACTGCTACTATTAAGGAGTGCATAATAGATAAAGACAAAACCCAGATGATAAATGACTATATAGAACAGGGAAAATCTGTATATGGTAGCCAGAGTTTTGATCAATCCTTGTATGATCTGTATAAAGCAGATCTGGTCACCCTTGAAGAAGCACTCAAATATGTCAAACGTCCTGATGATTTCAAACTGAAAATAAAAGGTATCAGCAGTTCTTCAGATACTTGGGGAGTTGATGACAGATAAAGTTTTTTCCTATGCTATAAAGCTTTTAAGTAGAAAAGACTATTTTGAGTCAGAATTAAAGGAAAAACTAAAAAGCAGATTTGATAATGTAGATATAGATTATGCGTTAAAAAAATTAAAAGATTTAGGCTACTTAGATGATAACAAAACTAAACAAAATTATATAAGATCCCAATCTAAAAAAGGGTTTGGGCAGTATCTTATCAAAAGAAAACTATTAGAAAAAGGTATCGAAGTTGATGTTGTCGAAATCGACGATTACATAATAGAAGATGATCTAAAAAAGAAAATTAAAAGTAAATATTATAAATATCAAAGAGATAAAGAAAAGACTATTGCTTATTTTTATAGAAAAGGTTACCCTTATGAAAGAATAAAGACTCTACTTTCGGAGGTTTTAGAAGATGAAAGTGATTTTTCTTAAAGATGTCAAAGGTGTTGCCAAAGCCGAAGAGGTAAAAGAGGTAAAAGAGGGGTATGCGAGAAACTATCTTTTTAAAAATAATCTTGCCATAGAAGCCACCGAGGCAAACCTCAATAACCTAAAGAGAAAAAAAGAACAGGAAGCAGCCGCCGAAAAAAATAAAATAGAAGAAGCAAAAGCTATCTCCCAGAAATTAAGCAATATAACTATAACCTTGAACAGAAAAGCGGGTGAAAAAGGTAGACTTTTTGGAGCAATTACATCCAATGAAATAGCAGAAGAATTAGAAAAAAATGGAATAAAGATCGACAAAAAACAGATAGACCTCAAAGCCCCTATTAAGGAGACAGGCGAATACAAAATAAAAATCAATCTCTATAGGGAAATAAAAGGGGAATTTACACTTATTGTCAATGGCTAACTCACAGTTTAAAACCCTCCCCCACAGTGTTGAAGCAGAGCAGGCAGTACTTGCATCTATACTTCTTGACAATAGATCGTTGGACAGGATCATACATATAATAAGCATCGACGATTTCTATATCCCCTACAACAAATTGATCATGAGCAAGATCCTGGAACTTCAAGAGGAAGGCAAAGTCATCGATCTTGTCACTGTGGCTGAAAAGCTCATCACAGAAAACCTCATCGAGAAAGCTGGAGGTATGAATTACATCTCTGGTTTAGTAAATATTATCCCAAATGCCGCAAATGTAGTTCATTATGCCACAATAGTTAGAGAAAAAAGTCTCCAGAGAAAGCTGATAGAAAAATCGGTCGAAATATCGGAATTAGCTTATAACTATTCAGGTGATATTAATGAACTTTTAGACGATGCTGAGAAAAAGATCTTTGCTGTAGCAGAATCCAGAATAAGGGGTGATGTCAAACCATTAAGCCAGATTGTCACTAAAACATTTGAGATAATAGAATCGATATACAACAGAAAAGGTCAACTTACAGGGACTCCCACCGGTTTTTTGGAGCTGGATAACCTTACAAATGGGCTTCAAAGGTCTGATCTTATTATTGTGGCTGGAAGACCCGCAATGGGTAAAACCGCTTTTGCTCTCAACATAGCTCTTAATGCCTGTATAAAATATAACAAAGTAGCAGTAATGTTTTCATTAGAAATGTCTGCAGGCCAACTTGTTCAGAGATTGCTTTCTGTGGAAGCAAACGTAGAGGTACAAAAACTGAGAAACGGTAAACTAAGTCTTGAAGAATGGCAAAAACTAGCTTCCGTAGCAGCTGCCCTTCACGATATAAACTTTTACATAGATGATACCCCAGCCATCTCTGTCACAGAAGTAAGAGCCAAATCCAGAAGAATAAAAAGGGAAAAAGGGTTAGACCTAATTGTGGTGGACTATCTTCAACTAATGAGCAGTAACAAAGGGGAAAGCAGAGAGCAACAGATATCAGAAATATCCAGGTCTTTAAAAGCATTAGCCAAAGAACTCGACGTTCCTGTGATAGCACTATCCCAGCTAAACAGAGGTGTAGAAAATCGTCACGACAAAAGACCTATACCTTCAGACTTAAGGGAATCAGGAGCAATTGAACAAGATGCAGACTTGATAATGTTCCTGTATAGGGATGAAGTATACAACAAAGACACAAAAGAACCCGGTGTAGCTGAAGTCATCATAGCAAAGCACAGAAACGGCCCCACAGCTACTGTCAAACTGGCGTTTATAAAACAATACACAAAGTTTGCCAATCTCGAACACAATTATGTATAAAAAAATAGACACTATAAAAAATATTATGTCAATTAATTCAAACATAAAAAATATAACAGGGCGTACCATCTAAAACATTAATTTGGTATTCATTTTGCTAATCACTCGATTATGAAAGGATATGGTGCTTACCAAACCACAATATGTTCTGAAATAAGTTTTTCTGGTATAGGGTTGCATTCTGGCAAAGAGATTACAGTAAAGATATACCCTGCACCAGCAGATCATGGTATCCAATTTAAGAGGGGTGATGTTAAAAACTCAGATAGTGTCAAGTTATCACCTTTCAGCGTCTACTCCACACAACTTGCCACTTCTATCAAATGTGGCGAACTACCTATAAGCACCATTGAGCATATATCAGCAGCATTCTATGGCATGGGAGTAGACAACGCTCTTGTGGAAGTTTTTGGTACAGAGATCCCTATCCTTGATGGAAGCTCCTACCCCTTCGTAAAAATGATAAAAGAAGCAAGGATCAAACAGTTAAATAAAAAAAGGAAGTTTATCAAGCTACACAGAAAGATAGTTATAGAAAAGGATGGTAAGCTCATTGAGATGCTTCCGTCAAGATTCATGAAGATAACAACACAGATAGATTTTGATAACCCTTTCATTGGATATCAAAAAGTCTTTATCAACATTACCCCTGAGAGCTTTGAGCGGGATCTTGCTCCAGCAAGAACTTTCGGATTTAAAAAAGATGTTGAATACCTTTGGTCTTTAGGTCTTGCAAAAGGTGGTTCTTTAGATAACGCAGTAGTTATAGATAACGACAAAGTACTGAACCCGGATGGGCTTAGAATGCAGGATGAACTTGTCCGTCATAAGGCATTAGACCTTTTAGGTGATCTTTCACTGATTGGATACAGATTCTTTGGGCATGTGAGAGCTTATAAATCTGGTCATCTTATAAACAACATCTTTGCAAGATCCCTTCTGGTATCCACTGATCTATATTCCCTTATTGAACTCGACGAGGAGTTTTCACCAAAGGCCTACGAATCACCTATTGCTGAACCTGCTCTTGCTGTTATTTAGAGCTCTTGTAGAGAAACCTTTGTAACATTATAATTACAGTAATCGCCAAAACAAAACGTATCCCAAAGAGAATAAACCCGTTTGCACCAACTGCTACAAAGATCAATGTATCTTCAATAACAGCATGACAAATGGATAAAAAGATAGCGGATAATACCGTATCCTTATGGGACATCTTGTTTTCCATAGCATTTTTAATAAGGATCCCTGCTCCGTATGTGATCCCAAGAACAAACCCAACCACCATAGTTATAGAAGCATTTGTGGAAATACCCAAAGCCTCCATTGGTGTCTTAGCATATTTTTGTGTCAACTCAAACAGCTTTGATCTTTCATAAAACTCATACAAAATCATCAACACAACAATTACTACAAATAGTTTTATACTCAACATGGTTGCAGCAATAAGTGAGGATACTATATCTATACCCATATTAGATTTAATATCCCCGCAGCGAAAAATGCTCCTGTTATCCTAACAATCAGTATCATATAGCCATTGGCTCCAGCTCTGGATAAAACTGCCGTTTCTATAAACAGATTATGAGCAAGGCCCAAAAACAACCCAGCGATAGTCATCTCTTTAGTAGTAAGACTAAGGGGAACAAGAGCCGCAATAGCTGCATACATATTCAACATCATACCTGAAATAATACCTATAGCAGCCTCCCCAGGCAAACCTATTAAAACCATTAAAGGGGCACAAAATTGACCTATCTTGGTTAATACCCCTGTCTGTTTTAGGATATCCACAAAGATATACAGGGGAAATGTATAGATGATCATCTTATAGCTTATCTTTAGACCATTTAAAAAACCAGCTCTTATCGTATCAAAGATCATGTTAAAAGAGGAAGAAATGTTTTAAAGGTCCATGTCCCCGACCTATGTTTAAATCAGCCCCATGTAATATTGCATTATACACATAACTCTTTGACAGCATCACAGACGAAAAAAAATCATAACCCTTAGCTAAATTAGAGGCTATAGCAGACGCCATCGTACACCCAGTTCCATGGGTATTTTTCGTTTCCACCTTTTGCATGGCAAAGATCTCCATCTTATTACCATCAAAAGCTATATCGTAGGTAAACTCCCCTTCCAGATGCCCACCTTTTAAAAGCACATTTTTACAACCAAGCTTTTTTAGCTCGTAGGTTACATCTTTCATATCATCGAGAGTACCAATAAAATCGATCCCCAACAAGACTTTGGCTTCTTCAATATTTGGTGTAATCACATAAGCCAATGGGATAAGCTCATCTTTTAGCTTTGATATCGCTGAATCCTTCAAAAGTTTACTACCCCCTTTGGCCACCATCACTGGATCCACCACCAGTCTCTCCACCGAGTATTTTTTCATTCTATCCACTACCACCTCAATGATCTCAGAGGATGATAACATCCCCGTCTTTACTGCAGCAATATCAAAATCATTAAAAAGGGAGTCTATCTGACTGTAAATTATAGATAAAGGCAGATCGAATATATCAGTGACCCCTAATGTGTTTTGGGCTGTTATTGAAGTAATCACTGTAAGCCCATAAACACCATGGGCACTCATTGTCTTTAAATCGGCCTGAATACCAGCACCAGCTCCACTATCTGACCCAGCTATAGTTAATACCTGTATCATAAGACCTCCTTTACTACGTCATTGTGTAACAGTTATTTCAAACCTATTATCCCCAAAAAGACCATTTAACTGACTAAAAAAAGATAAACAGGGCTTTACCTTTAACTTACCGTTGATGTTTATCTTTACTCTATATTTGCCAGGATCTTCCACCGTGAGCTTTAATGCAGTGTTACCTGGATGTTGGTCTATAAGCTTTTTAAATTCTCTTAAATGCTCCTCTCTTAAGCCTAATAGATCAAATTTTACATTTATACCTGTAATTAATTTTTCAAGGGCCTCATTAGGTTCCATAATCTCATTAGCTGTAACGGCTTTTCTATCACCATTAAAGGACAATCTTCCACGAACTATTATAATATGATCCTCTTCCAGTAGAGCTATCTTTTCCCTATAAAGGGAGCTAAAGACCACCACATCAAAACTCCCCTCTAGATCTTCAAGGGTAACAAAAGCCATCTTTTCCCCTGTCCTTGTGGTGTGGGTTTTTATATTCTTAATAATACCACCGACCACAAGATCCTTCTCATCCTCCATCATTTCTATTTCATTGGAACTTGTCGTTAAGGTAAGCAGAATATTACTATATGCTGATAAAGGATGGTTTGTAAGATAAAAACCCAATAACTCTTTTTCCATTTTAAGTATATCATGCTCTGAGAATTCATCCAGATCAGGATAGAACTCATTATCCATCTCCCCATCAAACAAAAGATCCTCTATGGTAGTTATCCCCAATTCTCTGTTCCGTTGTTTTCTCTGACCTTCATCGATAGCATTATCTAAAACTGAGAGCAGTACCTTCCTCGTTTTACCAAACTCATCAAAAACACCAGTTTTAATTAGAGATTCTACTACCCTTTTGTTTACTACCCTTAAATCAACCCGTTTACAAAAGTCGTATAGGCTTTTAAAGTCACCCCCATTCTCCCGAGCAGATATTATGGAATCTATTGCTGTAAAGCCCACATTTTTTATAGCACCCAAACCGAATCTTATGGAATTTTGATCAATAATAAAGTCTTTACTACTCTTATTTATTGTCGGTGGCAACACCTTAATCCCCATACGCTTGCATTCCTCTATGAAAGCAACAATTTTATCCCCTTTATCCAGTTCTGATGACAAAAGTTGGGACATATACTCCACAGGATAATGGGCTTTTAGATATGCTGTCTGATAGGAGATCATTGCATAAGCTGCAGAATGGCTCTTATTAAAACCATACTCAGCAAATTTCTCCATGAGGTTGAAGATCTCTTCTGCTATTTTTATATCAAAGCCCCTCTTCTTGGCCCCTTCTATCTTAAGCTCTTCACTGCCATATAGGAAGATCTCTTTATGTTTTTTCATCTCCTCCGGCTTCTTCTTACCCATAGCTCGTCTTAGGAGATCAGCGCTGCCCAAACTATAACCAGCTATAATTTGGGCAATCTGCATCACCTGCTCCTGATAAACGATGATACCATAGGTATCCTCAAGTATAGGCTCAAGTTCCGGAAAAAAATAAGTCACCTTCTGTTCCCCATGTTTCCTTTTCACAAAATCATCCAGCATCCCGCTACCTATCGGTCCAGGCCTATACAAAGCCACCAATGCAATAATATCCTCAAACTTGTTGGGTCTAAGTTTTTTGAGCAGGTTTTTCATACCAGGGCTTTCAAGTTGAAAGATACCGGTTGTTTCACCGCTGGAAAGCAATTCATAGGTTTTTTTGTCGTCTAATGGTATATTATTGATATCTAAATCTATACCATGCCTTTGTTTAATAAGCTTTACAGTATCATCAATTACTGTTAAGTTTTTAAGACCTAAAAAATCAAACTTTACCAATCCAATCTCTTCAAGGGTATTCTTCTCATATTGGGTCAGTATCTCATCATTCTGCCCCTTACAAAGAGGTACATATTCAATTAAAGGCTTATCAGCTATCACAATACCTGCTGCGTGCATACCAGTTTGCCGTAAAAGCCCCTCAAGCTTTCTAGCGTTAGTTAACAGCTCCTCACCTTTTTCTATCTGTTTTATATTCTTCTCTAACTCAGGATCCTCTTTCAAAGCTCTTTCAAGGGTCATTCCCGGTGATTCGGGAATCATCTTTGCTACCTTATCCACTATCTTAAGGGGTATCTCCAAAACCCTTCCCACATCCCTTATAACACCCCGAGCTAGCAACTGACCAAAAGTTACGATCTGGGCTACTTTATCGTTACCATATTTGTCGATTACATATTTTATTACTTCGTCCCTTCTGTTCTTACAAAAGTCTATATCAAAATCTGGCATACTCTTGCGCTCTGGATTTAAAAACCTTTCAAACAGTAAGTTAAACCTAATAGGATCTATATCAGTAATACCCAAAGCATACGCCACCAGAGAACCAGCTCCTGATCCTCTACCAGGGCCAACAGGAATTTTACTCTTTTTGGAGTAATTTATAAAGTCCCACACGATCAAGTAGTAACCCGCATACCTTTTCTCAATTATTACTTTAATCTCATAATTTAGTCTTTCGATATATTTGCTTTGTTGATCTACAGGGATACGAGATAACTTTTTATGTAACCCTTGCCGAGCAAGATGCTCAAAGTACGTTTCCACAGTATATCCATCTGGAACCTCATAACGGGGCATGTGGAGATTACCCAGTTCTATACTTACATTACACTCCTCCGCTATCTTCAACGTATTATAACACGCTTCAGGGATACCATAAAAAGTTTCCCACATCTCCTGTGGGGATTTGAGATAAAGCTGATCAGAATGGAATTCAAGCTTATCCCTATTGGAAATGGTTGTTTGCATCTGGATACACATAAGGATCTGATGGGCCAAATGATCACCCTTTTCAAGATAGTGACAATCGTTTGTAGCTACCAATGGGATACCTGTTTTCTTGGATATATTAATAAGCTCTTTATTAACCTGATGCTGTTCGGGGATACCATTTTCCTGTAATTCAAGGTAGTAGTTACCCTTTCCTAATATATCCTCATACTCCTTTGCTGACAAAATTGCCGATTGTATATCACCTCTGAGGATATGTTTTGGTGGTTCCCCTGCTAAACAAGCAGACAAGCCAATTAACCCTTCAGCATATTGCGCCAGTAATTCCTTATCTATTCTCGGCTTATAATAAAACCCCTCTAACTGGGCAAGGCTCACAAGATATTGAAGGTTTTTAAGCCCTTTGTTATTTTTTGCAAGCAAAATTAGATGATAGTTTTTATCTTCACTCTTTTCATAATCCCGCTTTTTCCTGTTATCAGGGGCAACATAAACCTCGCACCCGATGATCGGCTTTATCCCGCTTGAAGTGGTTTTTTTGTAGAAATCTATGGCCCCATACATAGTACCATGATCGGTGATAGCTACTGCCGTAGAACCAAATTTTTGAAGCTTATCTATGAGCTTATTTATCTGTATAGCCCCATCAAGCAAGGAGTACTGACTATGAAGATGTAGATGAACAAAATCTTTACTACCCATCTAATCCTCTTTTACCAAAATCCTAAGGGTCATATTGCTTTTTAAAAACTTTAACCCACTAAGGTTATAGACAATTACTTCAGATAGCATCTCCGAACACCCCTTAACATCTATCTCCAAGTTAAAAGGGAGCATATTCCCTAAAAGAAAATCTGTAACACCATCCACATCATCTAACCCAAAAAAAACAACTTTTTCTGGGTTGGGATGACCTAAGTTAGTTAGCATCTCCTTCAATTGGTTCACTGCAAAATCCGATATCACCCCTATAAGAGTAGGGCTGTCAAAACATACAGGATGATTGTTGTTACCCCTTCTTAAAACCTCTAACTTTGGTATATCGCTTTTTTTATACCCCTCAGTAATAACAATATCCACATCCTGCATATACCTTATCACTAAATCCTCAATAGATGGCTCCTTGTAAACATGGGATTGCACAAGCCCCATCTTTTCTCTGTTAGAAATGATCGATAATACCGCACCAGCTTCTTTAAACCTATAGGAGTCTTTACCTGGTTTATCAATCTCAAATCTGTGGGCATCATGCTTTATAGCACCCACTCTTATCCCTTTTGATGTTAAGACCTTTATCAATTTTTCCACAAAGGTTGTCTTCCCACTACCAGAAGCTCCTACAAATGACACCACATTCTTCATCTATCACACACCTATCATGTTCTACAAGAAGATAAATATTAAGATAAGATAAGTCAATCTTTTTCTAAAAACCATAATCCTATATAGGATTTTTTAGAACAGAGCTCCTATAATAAAAATATTAGGTACATCTATAGCCACTACGTATATAAAACTTGACTTTTATAGTTTATTTATCTACTCCTAATATAAGAGGTGTACATGCAATACCCCTATAAATGTTGTGATCATCACAGTAGCTTAGAAGAATTTTCAGCCAATAGGCTTTTTTGGGTTATTATTTTAAATGTTGGGATTACGCTATCTGAAATAATTGGTGGCGTTATCTCCGGTAGCCTTTCTCTTATCTCTGATGCCCTTCACAATTTCTCAGATGCAGTCGCCGTAATAATAAGCTATATAGCTATCCAGCTTGGTAAAAAAAATAATTCTCTCAAACACACTTTTGGGTTAAAGAGGGCTGAAATCATAGCTGCCATGATCAATGCCTCTGTATTGGTAGGTGTATCCATTTACCTTTTTTATGAGGCCATCAAAAAGTTTTTAGTTCCAGAACCTATTATTGGAGATATTATGCTTTTAGTAGCAACTATTGGGCTTGTCGGTAACATAATATCGATTATCCTCTTAGAGTCTGGCTCAAAGGAAAATATCAATATTAGATCCGCATACCTTCACATGCTCACAGATGCTATATCCTCTGTAGTAGTCATTTTAGGTGCTATATCTATTATACTTTTCAAAATATACTGGATAGACCCTCTTCTAACTTTTTTAATAGGTTTATATGTTCTTAAAGAGAGCTTTGATATATTGAAAAACTCGACACATATATTGATGGAGGGTGCACCTCTACATATATCCCTTGATGAGATAAAAGAGGCTATAGAAAAAATAGACAAGATAACAAACATACATCATATACATATCTGGAGTATAGGGGAAAAGGATATACATATTGAAATGCATGTTGAACTTGAAGATATGCTCCTTAGTAAAACCGAGCCTATAAGAGAAAAGATCGAACAATTGTTGTCCCAATTCGGTATAAACCATGTAACCATCCAGTTTGAAACAGACTACTGTGTCAACAAAAACCTAATCTGTAAGTAAAAAGATAATTTAATGGTACATATCTACTCTTTCATAAACCTATAGGAGGATCTCTATGAATAAGAAGAATCTTCTGTTTCTATGTACTGGCAATTCCTGCCGCAGTCAGATGGCAGAGGCTTACGGTAAGATCTTTTTGAGCAATAGATACAACATATATTCTGCTGGAATAGAAAAACATGGATTAAATCCTTACATGCTTAAAGTGATGGAAGAGGACGGTATAGACATGAAAAACCATTATTCAAAAACCCTTTACGAACTTGATTCCATCCACTTTGACATAGTTGTTACAGTGTGCGATAATGCCAGCGAAACTTGTCCCTTATACCTTAAAGAGGCCACCAAAATACATAAAAGCTTTCAAGATCCAGCTAAATTCTTAGGAAGTGAAGAAGAAAAAATACACTTTTTCAGAAAGGTTAGGGATGAAATAAAGGCTTTTATAAGGGACGAACTAACGATCTTAAACTTGTAATATCAGAAAAAAAGTATATTATAGCTTTATGATAATTACCATAATACTGTTACTTATACCCACAAATCTTCTTGCCTGGGGACCAGAAACCCATATAAAAATAGCCCTTGATATACTCGAACACACAAACTTTTCTCTAATAAAAATACATCAAGCTTTCTTCATAACTGGTAACGTATTTCCCGATCTCTTTAATTTTTTTAAAGATATTTCCCAATTCAAAAAATCGCTCCCAACCCATTCATGGAGTACCGTATCAAAACTTTTTTCAAATGCCAAAACAGATCAAGACAGGGCCTTTATCTACGGTTATTCGGCTCATTTAGCTGCAGATATCATCTCCCATAATCAGTTTGTACCCCAACAAACGATGTTGGTAAGTAGGTCAAGATTTTTATCCCATTTTCTCCTTGAACTTGCAAGCAGTTCTAACGATAAAAAATATAGATATGCCCTCATCGAAGTGTTGGAAAAAGCCAATGTCTATGGTAACGTTTTTTTAAATACCTTTAATATTGATGAAAGGTATTTCAAAAAAGAGTTATTTCTCCTTAAAAACGCCATAAAGATGCAAAACCTCATAAAGATCCCCGAAATAATCTCCTACATGAAGAGAAAAAGAGATAGATCTTTTTTACTGAAATCCTCTATATACGAAGAGAAGTCTTTGGAGCTCGCAAAAAAAGCTGTAGAAAGCGGTTTTATTGACTTGATGAAATATGACCCAAGTGGTAAACAATCCATAAAACAAGCAAAAGAGATGAGAAAAGAGCTTTTGGGCTCTTTTACAAAAAAAGAATTGAAAAACCACAATAAAGATCATATATTCACCTCAAAATTTGATCCTAAAAAGATGGACTAATAGATGGATATATTCATACTTATTTTAGTGGGTTTTATTGCTGGTATAATCGGCGCAATGTTAGGGATAGGAGGTGGATCTATTATTGTACCGATTCTTGTTATATTCCTCCATTACCCCATGCATACTGCAGTAGCAGTAGGATTAATCACAATAATAGCAACAAGTATATCTGTAGCCCATATAAATGTCTTAAAAGGTTTAGTAAATTTAAGATTGAGCTATCTTATTGAAGTAATAACAGTCCTTGCATCTATTACAGGAGGATTAGTTAGCAATAGTATAAAAGATGGAACTTTACAGATAATTTTTGGTATCATCCTTGCCATCATGGCCATCATATATATAAAAGAGAGCATAAAACCAAATATAAACAAGATCACAATAATAGAAGAAAACCAATTTACAGATATATTCCTTGACCAGGAAGATGATAACAATATGATAAAGTACACCCCTGTAGCCATATCCAAAACACTCGCCGTATCCACATTTGCAGGTTTGGCCTCAGGTATGTTGGGTATAGGTGGTGGGGTATTCAAGGTACCAGCCATGAATCTGGTATCGAAAATACCTATTAAAGTTGCAATAGCCACAAGCAACTACATGATAGGTCTCACAGCAGCTGCAGGTGCCATACCATATCTTTTAAACGGCAGGATAGACCCTTCTGCTTCCATATACATGATCATCGGAGTCATCTTTGGTTCTAAATATGCAGTTCTTAAATTTGGTAAGGTTACAGATAAAAAGCTTAGAATACTCTTTGCTTTATTCTTAATTTTTGTCTCCATACAGATGTGTTATAAAGGACTTAGCAAATGAGAGATGAACATCTAAAAAAACAGATATCCTTAATATACGCTTTATCCTCAAAGATATCTTTAGCCCTTGCAATAACATTTACACTTTTAAGTATCATCCTAAGAGTTGCTGGTCATCAAAACAGTTTTATTTATCTTTTTGGCATGATAATCATTTTCTTACTTATAGCAACCCCATTTTTTGGTGTATTAACTGCATTGATTTATTATGTAAAAGAAAAGAATAAGATAATGGCCCTTGCAGCATTGGGCATCATTCTTATCATACTATCTGCTATAGTAAAAGGTTATATATTCCGGTAAGCCTATCAGAATATATAACCTTAGTGGGGGTGTTAATCCGCTTGATTTCTGATGTATGTAGGTATGTTTATCTCCTCATCATTGTAGTCATCAAGAGTTTTAAGCCCCAAATCCCTTTTTTTGATCTGCTGTATCTTTTTACCCACAGTTTCTATCGATTGTGACTTAGGCTGTATATAGTCAGTGATATTGACCGTTTTATTCTCTCTGACTTTACCGAGCCCGGTTGCAACGATGGTTACCTTTATGTACCCTTCCATACTATCATCAATGACGACACCTTTGTATATGGATGCTTCTTCCCCAGCAGCCTCATAAACCACCTGAGCAATATTCTGAACTTCTGTCATAGTGATATCGTTCCCGCCTGTAATATTCAAAAGAATAGCCTCCGATCCCTTTATATTGGAATCCACAAGGAGTGGGCATGTAAGGGCTTTTCTTGCTGCATCCTGATCCCTATTCTCACCACTTGCTACCCCGATGCCCATCATTGCCATACCCTTGGATGACATTATCGCTTTGATATCAGCAAAATCCACATTGATATAACCATTGCTATTAATGGTATCCGAGATCCCCTGAACACCCTGTCTAAGAACATCATCCGCAATTCTGAAAGCCTCTTTAAAAGGTGTATTCTTGTCTATAACATCAAGCAACTTATCATTTGGCACCACAATATAAGTGTCCACATGATCTTTTAAAAATTTTAATCCCTGTTCAGCAAACTCACTCCTTTTTTTCCCTTCCCAGTAAAATGGTTTTGACACTACCGCAACAGTCAAAGCCCCGAGATCTTTTGCTATGCTGGCAATTACAGGGGCAGCACCGGTTCCTGTACCACCACCCATACCAGCGGTTATAAACACAAGATCAGCACCCCTTAAGGCATCTTCTATGACCTCTTGTTCTTCTATCGCAGCTTTTCTTCCAATTTCTGGGTTACCACCAGCTCCAAGTCCCCTTGTAAGCTTGCTTCCCAACTGAATCTTAATAGGCGCCTTATTAGCTGCAAGAGCTTGGGCATCGGTATTTGCTGCAATAAACTCAACGTTTGTTATCCCGGCATTGATCATATTATTGATGGCATTGCCACCAGCTCCACCAACACCTACCACTTTGATTACTGCACCTGAAATGATCTCTTCAAATTCAAACATAAAACACCCCCGTATTTTTTAAAAAAATTCCTTTATCATGCTTTTCATTTTTTCTAATATCTTATAAAGTTTTGTTTCATCACTACCCTTAGATATTGCTATCTTTGGGTGACCTTTTTTTGCTGCAATAAGGGCCAACCCAACTGAAGTTGAATACATTGGATCATTGATGGTATCCACAAGCCCCTTTTTAATCTTATCTGGCTTTGCTATCCTTATGGGTAGATTAAATATGGAGTAAGCTAACTCCTCAAGCCCTTCTATATTAGACATACCACCTGTAAAAACTATACCTGCACCTATCATATCATAAAACTTCTTCTTATATAGTTCCCCTAAAAACATCTGAAGAATCTCTTCACACCGAGCGTGTAGTATTTGGGTTAAGACTGCCCTGGAAATCTTCCTCGGTGGCCTACCACCCACAGAGGGAACCTCAATGATCTCATCCGAAGACACATAAGGCATCCAAACGCATCCATAAGCCTTTTTTATCTTTTCAGCTTCAGATTCTGGAGCATTTATACCTATAGCTAAATCTGAAGTACAATTATTACCCCCAAGTTGTAACACTGCAGTATGATACACTGTCCCTTTTTTTAGTATTATCATATCGGTTGTTCCACCGCCACCATCGATAAGACATACCCCAACCTCTTTTTCCCCTTCACTCAAGACAGCCTCAGCAGACGCCAACTGCTCTAAAACTATATCATCCACAACGAGCCCTGCCCTTTCACAGCTCTTTAATATATTTTGAGCACTTGAGACAGCACCCGTTATAATATGCACATCCACCTCTAACCTAACCCCACTCATCCCTTTTGGGTCTCTTATTTCAGATTGACCATCCAGTGTATACTGTTGAGGTATAACATGTAAGACCTCACTACCTATTGGAATATCAACTGCAGATGCTGACTCTATTACTCTTTCAATATCTTTTTCAGATACCTCTCTGTTCTTTACAGCGATAATACCTTTCGAATTGAAGCTCTTTATATGCCCTCCAGCTATACCAACAGTAACATTCCTTATGGCTACACCAGCCATGCGTTCAGCATTTGCAACAGCTTCTTTAATGGAGTTAACGGTTGCTTCGATATTTATCACCACACCTTTTCGTATACCTGTGCTGGGAGCAACCCCAACACCTACCACCTCAATTTCATCATTATCAGTCTTTCTTACAACAGTTGCACAGGTCTTTGTTGTTCCAATATCAAGGCCTACGTAAACATTGTCATGTTTCATTTTTAACTCCATCTATATAGATTTTTCCATTCACCCTCATATCAACATAGTTTACACTTTTATAAAGTGTAACGAGACCTTCATAATACTTAAAGTTCCTTTTGAATATTTCAAAATTATAGGCACCTAATAACCTATGATCTTTCCTGACTATAACCAAATGGGACGGCAATAGCTCTATTTGTGTAAAACCAGACTCACCAAGAAACTTCACAATCTCCGCAGCTGCAGAAAGTTTATCGTAATTAAGTTCTGTATTATCAAACACCTTGACATCATCACAGGTCGCAGGTATAAGTTCACCTTCAAAGGCATAAAAATAGCATTTATTCTTATTTTTCAGTTTCATTACTGCCTTCCTCTCATACACCTCAATCTGTAATGTATCTGGGTAGATCTTTTTTATTGTAGCTTTTTTTATCCATGGATCCTGCAATATATCATCTGAAAAGCTTCTTATATAGTTTATATTTTGATCTCTATATCCATTAGTCCAAGAAGTAATCTTTTGGGTATCAGCATTTACCACACCCTTTATACTGATAATCTTAGTTTTGAAATAATTGGATCTCATAAATAGACCAACACTATAAAACATGGCAAAGCTAAAAGACAACATTATAAGAACTGTAATCATCCTTAAAAAAATGCCCAGATAACTACCCATATCTACATTTATCCCTAATATATATCATCTCAACCACATCCTCATAGCTAAGACCAAATTTCGCCGCTGCATTTGGTAACAAGCTTGTTTCCGTCATTCCGGGTAGGGTATTTACCTCTAAAACATACGGTGTTTTGCCATCATAGATAACATCCACCCTTGCAGCTGACCTACATTCTAAAATATCATAAGCCCTTTTAGCTACATCTTTTACCAACTGCTCCTCTTTACAATCCAATCCTGTATCAAAAAGATATTCAGTAAGCCCCTTAGTGTATTTGGATGTATAATCATAAAAACCCTTAAGCGGTCTTATCCAGATAATTGGTAGTATCAGATCATCTATGATAGATATAGTAAGTTCTTTACCTTGTACAAACTTTTCCACTATAATCTTGTTATCATATCTTTTAGCTTCATCAATTGCAGAAACAAACTCACTATCATCCTTCACAATGGTAATTCCTATGGTAGAGCCTTCCCGTGAAGGTTTTACCACACATGGATAAAAGGGAGAAGAGCTCTCTCCATTATAAACAAAATAGTCAGCTGTTGGAATACCCGCTTCTTTAAAGATCTTTTTGCTCAATACTTTGTCAAATGCTACAACACTTGCAGCCACACCAGAACCGTTATAAGGGATCCTCATCATCTCAAGGAGCCCCTGAATCGTCCCATCTTCACCATATTTCCCATGTAATGCTATAAAACAGAAATCAGGTTTTTCCCTAATAAGTATCTCAGCGATATCCCACCCCACATCTATCAAAATGGTGTTATCATATCCTCGCTTTAATAAAGCACTATAGATCCCTCTACCTGTCTTCAGAGAAACCTCTCTTTCACTGGATACGCCACCATAAAGCACAGCTATTTTATCACTGTACATCTTTGTTCTCCAGATATGTAGTAATCTCTTTGGATAGATTTGTAATGTTACCAGCTCCCAACGTCAAGAATATGGTTTTATCCATTATTCTTTCATCTATAAAATTGAAAAAATCTGAGGGGGCCTTTATATGATGCACCTGTTTAAACCCACGTTTTCTTATCTCCATAACAAGATTTTCCGAAGTCACACCTTCAATGGGCTTTTCGCTTGCAGCGTATATATCCGTTACAAAGAGTTCATCCGCATCAAAAAATGCCTTGGAAAACTCATTCATTAAAAACTTTGTTCTTGTATACCTATGGGGTTGAAAGATAACTATCAACCTGTGATCGTCAAAAGCATCCCTTATTGCTCTCAATGTAGCCACAATCTCAGTAGGATGATGACCGTAATCATCTATAACCTTAATCTTTTTGTTATCAAACCTTACCGTTAACCTTCTCTGAACACCGCTAAACTCTTTTAGACTCTTTTTTATATCTTCAAAAGGTATTTCAAATTCTAACGATGCACCAATCGCTCCCAACGCATTTAATACATTATGTTCTCCAGGCACTGATATCTCTACTCTACCCATATTCGAACCTTTTACAATAACATTAAAACTACTCCCAAAACCCTCTTTTTTTATGTCGGTCCCACGGATATCTGCCCTTGCACTAAAACCATATGTAACAAACTTTTTATTAATCATAGGGATGATATCTGCCACATTAGGGTCATCCAAACAGATAATATTTGCACCATAAAAAGGAACTTTGTTGGCAAAATCTGCAAAGCATCTTTTCACATCATCAAAATCAGCATAACTCTCCATATGCTCCTTGTCGATATTTGTTATTACACTAATAGTGGGAAAAAGCATTAAAAACGATCTATCACTTTCATCCGCCTCAGACACCATATAATCGCTTTTACCAACAACGGCATTGTTTTCATTTCTGTTTAATCTCCCACCTATCACCACTGTGGGATTTAGACCAGCTGTATTAAAGATTTCAGCTATCATGGATGAAGTGGTAGTCTTACCATGACTTCCTGCAACCACAACAGAATATTTCATCCTCATAAGCTCTGCAAGCATTTCACCCCTTTGAATAACAGGGATATAGTTCTCATGGGCATATATGAGCTCTGGATTATCCTGGGAAACAGCTGAGGAATACACAACCAGGTCTGCACCGTTTACATTTTCTTTTTTATGCCCAATAAAGATCTCAATACCCAAACTCTTCAACCTTTGTACATTGGCATTTTCAGATATATCTGAACCGGTAATCTTGTACTCAAGATTGTGCAAAATCTCCGCAATACCACTCATGCCGATACCACCGATACCTACAAAATGGATCTTCTTGTATTTTCTAAACATGTTCTAACTCCATCTCTTTTATAATTATCTCCGCAGTATCCCTATAAAACACTTTTTCAAACCTATCTCTATAAAGCTCAAAACTATCATAGTAATGCTTTATTATCTCAAGTAGTTTAGCGCCTGTTGCCTTCTTTTCTTCCAATACCACCCCTACCCCTTTTTCCTCGATAAACTTTGCATTGTAATACTGATGGTTATCTGTGGCCTCTGAAAAAGGGATAAAAACCCCAAATCTCCTCGAATAAAGAATCTCAAACACCAAGCCAGCTCCAGCCCTGGAAATAACAAGATCTGCCCATTTAATAGCCTCCACCATATCATCAATATATTTCTTCACAGTAACATTACTAACACCTATCCCTTTTTCCCTATATCTTTCAATGGTTTCTTCATACAATCTGTCCCCAGTCTGATGGATAATACTAAAGCCCATACCCAAAAGCTTATCAACCACATCCACCAACAGGTTATTTAGAAATCTACTCCCCTGACTACCACCAACCAACAAAAGATTTTTATCAGGTCTCACTTTAAAAGGTATATCCCTAAAAACAGCTCTCACAGGATTACCAACTACGATACTCCCCTCAGGAGCTTTTAACGTTTTATCAAAACTGACAAATACCTTTTCAGCAAACCGGGAAAATATTCTGTTACTCAACCCCATCACAGAGTTTTGTTCATGGATGTATACTGGAACACGTTTTATTATCGATGCTACACCAGCACTAAAAGATGCAAATCCTCCCAACAAGATAACCCTGTCATCCTTTGACACAGTATTTAATGCATCCATAACATTGCCTAAAATCTTACCAACACTTTTTATCTTCTTACCTACCGATACACCTTTTAATGGGGTTTCAGGTTGTTCCACAAAGTTGAAACCCAACTCCGTCAATATCCTTCTTTCTATGCCTCTATTGGAGACTAAAAATATAAACTCAAAACCCATATCCTTTAATTTTTCAGCTATTGCAATCCCCGGATACAAATGCCCACCAGTACCGCCACCAGCAATCACAATCTTCATTTGCTCTCCTCAGCACTTCTCAAAAGTACCCCAAGAATAAACATCTGACATATAAGTGCGCTACCTCCATAACTTACAAAAGGGAGAGTAATACCTTTAGTAGGAAGTAACCCAACAGTTACCCCTATATGCATCAGCGACTGGATTATAAACATAAAACCGAAACCAAGTGTCAAAAATCTTTTATATTTATCATAATGTTTCATCCCAATTCTGTAGATGGTGATGAAAAGATAAATGATCAAAAACAAAACAAAAAGGGAACCCATAAATCCAAACTCCTCACTGATAATCGCGTACACAAAATCTGTGTGAGCTTCTGGCAAGAAAAAAAGTTTTTGGGAGCTATTACCCAGCCCTTTGCCTGTTATTCCTCCACTGCCGATTGCCACAAGTGACTGTATCAACTGATACCCCAAAGTATTTTTATACTCCCATGGGTTAAGGAAACTAACGATCCTTGCTTTTCTATACCCCGCCATCAAAACAACAGTAACAGCTATGGGTATAAGTATAAACACCACATAAAATATGTACTTTTTATCCATCCCACCTATAAAGAGTAGAATAATGCTCACAGACAGGATTAACACCGATGTTCCAAAATCTGGCTCGGCTACGATGAAGGAGATCATTATACCGAGCATAACACTTGCAGGGAAAAGCCCCCTTGCAAAGTATTGTATCTTATCCTCTTTTTTATCTAAATAATGAGCAAAATAGAAAACGGTCACTATCTTAGCAAGCTCCGATGGTTGAAAACTGAATATCGGTAGAGGTATCCATCTATTGGCACCATTTACAGGTTTAAAAAAGAATACCATGACTAATAGTGTAAGTGTGGTAAAGTAAAGTACCGGAATATACTTCCTGTAGGTTTCCAGTGAAATCCTGTAGCCTATATACATAAAAATTAGCCCCAATATCGCTGCAGTAAGCTGTTTGAATAGAAAATAGTATTCCATCTTCCCTATTCTATTAGCCTGGAGGGCACCGATTGAGTAAACATAGAGGAATCCAACGATGATCAACATAAATGCCACAGATATAATCTGAATCCGTTCATCTCTCAAACTAATCATCGCTTTTTTCAAACCCCTTTACTAAGGTTTTAAAATACCTACCCCTTTCCTCAAAGTTTTTAAACTCATCAAAACTTGCACAGGCTGGTGAAAACAATACCGTCCCAACCTTCGTCAACTCCTTTGCAAGTATCACGGCATCTTTCAACCTCTCAACCAGCTCTATCCTACTTTTGATTCTACCCTTCAAAGCATTATATATCTTGCCCCCAGATCCACCAAAACATATAACAAGGGAACATTTATTGTCTATTTCATCCACAAGTGTAGTAAAATCACCATCTTTATCTTTACCACCCAGTAAAAGTGTAGTTGGGTATGAAGAGCTTTTAAGCGCAGTAAGAGTTGAATCGACATTTGTACCCTTAGAATCGTTTATATATTTTACCCCATTAACAGTGCCCACATATTCACATCTATGCTCCAATGCAGTTAAATTTTCAACGAGATGGGTAATATCCCCCTTAAATGCAGCTACAGTATCAGCCATCAATATAGCAAATGCCAAATTTATAAGGTTATGAAAACCAAACAGCCTATATCCTCTTATGTCAAGATAAAAATCACCAAACTCTAACCTATTATCCAGCAGTTTAGGCCATTTTCTTAGTTTTGGATCAACAGAGATATATTTAACATCTGAAAAATACCTATTCCAACCCTCATTCTCTTCTAAATAAACAACCTTTTTGGTAAAATCTGCTATACGTTTTTTAGAAAGAATATATTTTTCCATACTACCGTATCTATCCAAATGATCAGGGGTAATATTCGATATACACGAAGAGTAAAATTCAAATATTTTAAGTAGATCCAGTTGAAAAGAACTCACTTCAACAACATATATTTCAGGATCATTCTCCAAATACATATCACCTAAAGTGACACCTATGTTGCCACAATACTCAACGTTATAACCAGCATTCTTAAGGATATTAGCAGTTAAAAAAGTAATAGTAGATTTACCATTTGTTCCTGTGACCCCTAAAAGAGTTTTATTTTTAATAAATTCATAAGCTAATTCCAATTCACTGGTTACTTTATCCATATCTACTCTTAACTTTGAGGGATCAATACCCGGACTTACCACAATCATATCATACTTATCATCAAACTCTGATAGTTTCTGATAACCAGGGATATTGTCATCATAGATAGTTATCTCTTTAGTACCTTTTTTGAGTAAAAGTTTTTCAGCTGTTCTTCCGCTTTTACCAAACCCAAGTATAGCAACCTTCATCATCACCTCAATTTAAGGGTACTTAAAGCCAGCAATGCCAGAACAAAGGATACAATCCAAAACCGCACTATTATTTTTGGCTCACTCCAGCCCTTTAATTCGAAATGATGATGAATAGGAGCCATCCTAAAAAGCCTTTTCCCTTTTGTCATTTTAAAAAAGCCCACCTGAAGTATAACCGATATTGTTTCTAAAACAAAAACTCCACCAACTATTGCAAGAACGATCTCCTGTTTTACAATTACAGCCACAGTGCCCAGTGTAGCCCCCAAAGGGAGACTCCCCACATCGCCCATAAACAGGGATGCAGGATATGCATTAAACCATAAAAACCCCAAACCAGCACCCACCATAGCACCACAAAAGATCGAAAGTTCACCAGCACCTTTTACATTTAAAATCTGTAGATAAGCTGCTATCTTGGCATGTCCAGCAACATATGCAAAGATAATGAACGTACCAAACGCTATTACCGTAGGCATAATAGCAAGACCATCCAGTCCATCCGTAAGATTGACTGCATTTGAAGTCCCAACTATAATAAAAACACCCAGTAATATATAAAAATAGCCCAAATCAATCACAAAATTTTTAAAAAACGGAAATGCCAGCTTATCCGCATTACCTGAAGCATCCACATAATCCACCAGCAAAACAGCGATTGTACCCACTAACAGCTGCCCATAAAACTTCACCTTTGGATGAAGCCCCTCTGGGTTCTTTCTTATTGTTTTTATATAATCATCAAAAAATCCAATAGCCCCTGTACCTACCATAACAAATATAACAATCCAGACATAATAGTTTGTCAAATCTGACCACAGTAAGGTAGCGATAACTGTGCTCAACAATATTCCCAGACCACCCATCGTCGGAGTGCCTTCTTTCTCCTTATGTCTCTCAGGCTCATAACCTTTTGTCTTCTGTGAGAGCTGGAGACTTTTAAGCAGTTTTATCAGATAAGGTGTAATAATAAGACTTATTAGTAATGCAGTAATTATTGCGTACGCCGTTCTAAAGGTAATATATTTAAATACATTGAAAACTGAAATATACTGACTTAAAGGATACAAAAGATTATAGAGCATTTTTCACCTTCTTTATATATTCTACTATCTCCTCAAACCTTTTACCCCTTGATGCCTTTACTAAAAATACACCATCATCCTTATAAAGCTTTTCATCAAACAACATCTGTTTGTCCCTAAATACCATTACGTTGTCTAACCCCTTAAAAGATTCATACCTTTCACCTACAAGATAAAACCTTATACTACTCTGCTCCCCTACAACCTTTTTCAACTCCTCATAAAGTTTATCCTCAAAACCATCTATCTCAGCCATCTCCCCCAATATTGCCCATTTGTTTTCACCAAAAGAACAAAGGTTCTTTATTGCACTCACCATTGCCTCAAATCCAGCATTATAGCTATCATCGATTATAATACTATTACCAACTTTGATAATCGAACCCCTTCCCTCCACAGGAGTGAAAGCTAATAACCCCCTGTATATCTCCTCATAATGAAGCCCCTCATCTAAAGCAATACCTATAGCTGGCAAGGCATTTAGTGCAAAATGTTTATATGGGTGATGAATACAAAAACTGTACTTAACACCACGATAGCTAACAATAAAATTAAGATCACCATCTGTAGTAATTTCTTCCAAATATATATCTGATCCCTTGTTAAAACCAAATTTTTTAGTATTTTTAGGTAGCTTAATACCCTCCACCTCAATACCATCATGTATCCATGCTATACCATCCCCCACCAGATAATCCAATAGAGATAATTTCTCTTTTCTTAGATGGGCAATGTCCCCAAAACGACCTATATGAGAATGCCCTACGTTTGTGACCACAGCAACATCAGGCCTTAAAATACTTGAAAGGAGAGCTATTTCACCAGGATTATTGGTACCTATCTCAAAAACAGCTATTTCACTATTATGATCGATATTAGAAGTCACTATAGCAATACCTAACTCATTGTTGTAGTTTTTGTAAGCCTCATAAACATTAAACCTATTAGAAAGGACTCTTGCTATAAGAGCTTTTGTGGAGGTCTTACCCACACTGCCAGTAATAACAATCTTTTTACCTTTATACAAGCTCAGATTATAGTCAGACAACTGTTTTAGTGCTAAAAACCCATCTCTTACTAAAATAAGTTTTTTTGATCTATCATAAAACCTTTCATCAGAGATCAAACAGCAAATAGCACCCTTCTCAAACGCCTGATCAATATACAGATGGCCGTCAGTTTTTTCCCCCTTTAAAGCAACAAATATATCACCCCTTTCCACTTTACGACTATCGATGGTCACAGAACCATACTCTACAAACTCTAAAGTAGTAGAAACACAATTTTTGAATACATCACGTACACTAATGCGCTTCAAACTCCACCCCTAAATTTTTTGCCACCTCTTCTCTATCATCGAAGTGGTATTTAGTTTTACCTATGATTTGATAATTTTCATGCCCTTTACCAGCAATCAAAACTATATCCCCTTCTTTTGCCTGCTTACATACTAATGATATAGCTTTTCTTCTATCCTCTTCTACAATGACATCCCCTTTTCTATTAAATCCAGCTAATATTTCACTGATGATCCCTTTCGGATCTTCTGTTCGGGGGTTATCACTTGTTACAACCACCAGGTCAGAAAATTCTTCAGCCACCTTAGCCATTCTTGGTCTTTTTGTTCTATCCCTATCACCACCACACCCAAAAACGGTTATAAGCCTATTTTTCTTAAAAGGTCTAAGGGCAGTAAGCACATTTCTAAGGGCATCATCAGTATGGGCATAATCTACAAAAAAATATACCCCATCCTTTGAAAATTTTTCAAGTCTGCCTGGAACATTCTTAAATTGGTTTATACCTTCTTTAATCACATCTATTGGTATTTGGGTAACATAGGTTGCCGTCACAGCAGCAAGTATATTTTCCAGATTATGCCTACCCACAAGGGGAGAATCTACCTCGATTGCTCTATCACCTAACACTACCACACAACGTGTCCCTTCCAGAGAATAATTGACATTTTTAGCATAAACATCAGCTTTCAATGTTGAATAAGAGTGCTTCTCTATATCAACCTCTTCATAAAGCCTCTTTCCATATTCATGATCAATGTTAATACAACAACTTTTTGAATACTGTTTTGTAAAAAGCTTTCTTTTAGCCTGATAATAGTCCTCCATAGTCTTGTGATAATCGAGATGATCCCCACTTAAGTTTGTAAAAACGGACACATCAAAATTCAAACCAAATACCCTACCTTGATCCAATGCGTGGGAGGAAACCTCCATACAAACCGCATTACCACCCTTTGTTAGCCCTTGTCTAATCATGGAGAAAATATCATATATACCAGGTGTTGTATTAACTGCTTCGTACTTTTCATCCACAATACAATAGTCGGTAGTTCCAATTCGAACTGTTTTATAACCTGCTTTTCTTAGAATATTGTCTATTAGGTAATTGGTAGTAGTTTTACCATTAGTCCCTGTCACACCGAAAAGCTTTACTTTTCTAAAGTCTATATCAAAAAGATTTCTACAGATAATCCCAAAAGCAGACCTACAATTTGACACCACCACACACGGTATCCCTTGTAATGGTATCTCAGAGATAAAAAATAATACTTTACCACTCCTATACAAATCATCCACCACTTTGTAAGGATCAAAGCTACTACCTTTTATCAATACAAAAACAGATTGTTCTTTTATATCGTTGGTATTAAAAGAGATATCCATTACCTCTAATTCCAAAAGTTTAGTATCCGATATGGAACAATATTCCACACCGTTGAGTAGATATTTAGCTAACATGCTTAATCCTCAGATGTTTGATTTTATATCCCATAATAACTGCGATCTCCTCTGCAATTTTCTTAAAAGTCACAGCAGCAGTAGCTCCACCATAAATCGATTTTTTAGGGTTCTCATATATCACAACCATTGAGATTTTCGGATCGTCATACGGGAAAAAACCAGCAAAACTTGCCACATACTCAGTATTAGAGTATTTCCCCAATTTTTTATCAAACTTTTGTGCTGTCCCTGTTTTACCAGCTATCGGGACATAAGTACTTTTTGCCGTAGTAGCTGTCCCTCTCTCCACAACGTCCCGTAATAATGGTTTAATGTCGTTTAGACTTTTTTCACTAAAGACCTTCACCGCCTGATTCTCTTTTTCATCCTTGTTAATGAACTTAGGTTTTACTAGATAACCACCATTAGCAATAGCGGCATACAGTCTAACTATCTGGATAGGTGTTACCAACAGTTCCTGACCTATGGATATAGATGGTTGGGAAAGCCCAGACCACTTTTTATAACTTCTTAAAAGTCCTTCCTCCTCACCACTACCAATAACCTTTGTACTATCCCCCAAACCCAACTTCTTAAGATACTCGTAGAAATCTTTTGGAGGTATACGGGAATTTAATTTGATGGTACCTATATTACTAGATTTCACCAAAACATCTGCAGCAGTCAACTTACTGTAGGGGTGAACATCCTTTATTGTATGATTAAACATAGTCAATTTCCCATTTTCGCAATCAACCACCTCACCGAGATTCAACATCCCATTTTCAAGGAGATAGATAAATGTAAAAGGTTTCAATATAGACCCCGGCTCAAACAGGTAATACGTGGCATAGTTTTTCCAAAGTTCTTGATTGTATTTAGTATATCTATTAGCATCAAAACCTGGATATGTAACAGCAAAAAGTATCTCTCCAGTTTTAACATCCATACCAATAGCTATCCCTTTATCAGCACCAAATTCTTCTACTCCACTAATGAGGTTTAACTCTGCTGTTTTTTGCATATTTTTATCTATTGTTATATAAAATTCCCTTTCAGAAGCTGTTATCCCTTCTTTATCATGAAAAAGTATAAATTTACCTGTACTATCCTTCATAGCGATGATGGATATCTCCTCACCTTTTAGCTCCTCATCATATATCTTCTCTATCCCATAAAGACCCTGATTATCAACACCCACAAAACCTAATATCTGGGAAAAAAGGTTGTGATAAGGGTAATATCTACCCTCATCCACAATGTAACCCACATATTTATATTTCTGAGCAAAACTCTCTGCTATTGCGATATCTACATCCCTTGACAACCATACAAATCCAGACTTAGCAAGTATTTTGTCTACTGTCTTCTTACTCAATTCAATACCAGCCTTTCTAAGCTCTGATATGATCTTTTTAGGATCATCCGCTTGCTTTGAAAATATATACATGGAAGCATATTTTTTATTTTTAGCTATTACCTCCCCATTTCGATCTTTAATAATTGCCCTATTCTGCATAATTGCAAACTCTTTGGAAGATTGATTTTGTGAAATATTTGAGTAAAATTCATATTTTATTATCTGGATATGTATTAGCTTCCAAATAACGCCGATTACAAACAAGAGCAAACAGACATTAATAACCCGCAGTCTATTCTTTTCACTCCACATAAAACACCCTTTCTGGCTTAGGTGGATAAAGATTTAAGTAAGCTGCATGCTTGAAAAGCTTTTCAGGCTGAACCAGCATATCCCTCTCTTCGACTATATTCTGCAGTTTGATCTTTTTAACCTCTATCTCCTGGGAAAGATTATATATTTCATAACCTATCTTCACACACTCCATCTTTATGGTAGCGATAAAGAACAGCAAAACAACTATCACCAACAGATGGATAATAAAAAAAATGTCTATTGTTATACTCAAAGGCTTAATCCGTGGCAGAGTAATATGTATCATACCCTTTCTCCAGCCCTGAGCTTTGCACTTCTGCTATATGGATTTTTTATTACCTCATCTTTCGAAGGTAAAACAGGCTTTTTGGTCAAAATCCTAAAGGTCTGTTTTTTCCCACAGGTGCAAATAGGCTGACCATGAGGACAGATACAGCTCTTGGAATAATGGGTAAAAAAGTCCTTCACAAGACGATCCTCCAATGAATGAAATGATATAAATACAGCCCTACCACCAATCACAATGAGCTTTTCCAGAGATTTTAACAAAGACTCTATGGCCTCCAATTCTTTATTTATAAAGATCCTTATGGCCTGAAATGTTCTCGTGGCAGGATTCATCCCTTTTTTCTGAAACCTCATAGGTATAGATTTAGCCACAATTTCAGCAAGCTCTTTTGTTGTTTTTATCTTTTTTAAATTGCGATGCTTTACAATTTCGTATGCTATCTTTTTCGCAAAAGGATCCTCACCATATTTTTTTATAATATTTTCTAAAGTTTGCTGCGGGAAACCATTTACAACATCATAGGCAGAAACCTCTATCCGTGGATCCATTCTCATGTCAAGGGGCTCATCAAACCTAAAAGAAAAACCTCTTCCAGTATTTGAAATCTGAAATATGGACACACCAAAATCTGCCAATATACCGTTTACTACAAGCCCTTTGGAAGACATGATATTATACAAGTTAGCAAAATTTTCGTTAATTATCTCTACATTGTGTCTATCTTTGAACATATTTTGAAGTCTTTCACATGCCTCCGGATCCCTATCAAGTATAATAAGCTTTCCATTAGGGATCTTCTCTAAAATAGCTGCAGAATGACCACCACCGCCACCAGTACAATCAACATAAATACCGCCATCCACAGGATTAAGATACCTCAACGTTTCAGTTAGCATCACAGGAATGTGTGAGATGGCTGCTTTTTTTGTCATTTATTCCTCTTACAAATTTATTTCTGGAAACTTCGAACTTAGCTCAGTAAAAAGTTCCTCCACGACGATTTTTTCGTATTTTTCCTCCCATTTCTCTTTTGGCCAGATCTCAATTTTATTTCTAAGACCTATAATTACACATTCATTTTTCAGACCTACACTCTCTCTCAAATGCGGTGGAATAAGGATCCTACCCTGCTTATCAACAGAACAATCCTCAGCAGTAGAGTATAAATACCTCAAGAACTCATTAACCTTTGGATCGTTTGGCCTTTCTTTATCCCAGATCTCTTCTAACCTATTCCACTCTTGATATGGATAGGCCACGATATGGCTTCCCAATGTTACGAGGATAAGGGACTCATCGTTGTACTTGGCTTTTAATATATCCCTGAATTTAGCAGGGATACTAACCCTACCAGCATCGTTGATACTGTGATAACTTTTGCCTTTAAAGCTTAGAAATTGGCTTCCCATACCTCATACCATTTTATGACATTTTATGCCAAATTATACACACTAAACCCATAATATGTCAATAGAAATGATTAACAAAAATAAAAATTATAAGTAACATTTTTATTCAATTTTGAT